>DASQNN010000541.1:0-3708 GCA_035644955.1 Nodosilinea sp.
TGCCGACCCCGAGGCCCTAGAGCTGAGGGTGGTGCCCAACGGCGATCGCCTGCCCGCCGTGCTAGAAGACCGGGTCGATGTGGCGATCGCCGGGGTTACCCTGACCTCAGGGCGGCAGCGCCTGCTCAGCTTCAGCCCGCCCTACTATCTCGATGGGGCGGCGGTGCTGGTGCGCGATCCCCAATACCGCCGTCTAGAAGACCTCCGGCGGCGGCGTCTGGGCGTATTGCAGGGGTCAAGTACCGTAGCGGTGGTGCGCTACCTGCTGCCCCAGGCAACCCTCATCCCCCTAACCAGCTACCAGGAGGCCCTCAGCCGCCTCGGCAGCGGCCAAATCGACGGGTTTGCGGGGGATGTGACGGTGCTGACGGGCTGGCAGCAAACCTACCGTGGATATTATTTAGTGCCCAGCCTGCTCTCCGCAGAGCCCCTGGCGATCGCCCTGCCCAAGGGCACCCAGTACACCGATTTGCACCGCTTGGTGAGCCAAACGGTGAGTCAGTGGCACCAAAATGGCTGGCTAGAAGATCGAGCTACATTTTGGGGGTTGCCCTAGGCGTGGCAAGATAGGTTTAGACCTCAAGAGCGAAACGAAGATTCGGATGGAAAACAGCAACCTGCTCCTTGTATACCTGGGTATTCTGCTGGCATTGCTGAGCGTTGCCGCCTTTTTTGTGGTGCGCCAGGTACTCAAGACCCGCCGCATTGAGGGCACCCTGGGGAAGCTGCAGTCGCGGCTGGCCAAAGAAAAAGGCACCGCCCAGGAATACTACGAACTGGGCAGTCTCCTGCTCGACAAAAGGCTCTACACCCAGGCCGCCCTATACCTACAACAGGCGATCAAGCAGCTCGGCGACGACGAGACCGAAAATGCTGCGGTGGTCTATAACGCCTTGGGCTACTCCTACTTTGCCCAAGAGCAGTACGACCTGGCGATTCGCAACTACAAAGAAGCGCTCAAGATTTCGCCCGAGTACGTCACCGCCCTCAACAACCTGGGCCACAGCTACGAGCGCAAGCAGCTCACCGCCCAGGCCCTAGAGATGTATGAAACCGCGATCGCCCTAGAGCCCAAGAACACCATCGCCCGCCGCCGCGCTGACTCCCTCAAGAAACGCCTAGCGCCCTCAGAAAAGTAGCTCGAAAAGTAGCTCGTATAGAACGTAACTCCGGGAGCGCCCAGCGGCATGAGCGATGGGCTTATACTGAATCCGCCTCGGCTAGGCCCGGTTGGGCTGGGCAAACACCGGTTTCCCCTACGCAAGCCGCCTGTTTGGAATCGGGGTTATGTGATTCGGATTTGTTATTAAATACCACTTGAGTCACAAATTGAGTCTGCTGACGTTATCTGTTCTGGTTAATCTACTAACAGAAACGAACCGGCTGATCGAGAAAACTGGTTTCTAGGGTATATAGACAGTAAGGGCCGCTTGCCCAGGCAGTGCCCTCCATTGGTGACTCTACCCCTTCTGTGCTTTTCACTATTATTTAGGGAGTGGTTTATGCGCCTTGATTCTGGTACGCCGTTAACTCGGTTTTTCTCGTCGCTGGTGGCGATTTGTGCACTGGTTGGCTTTGGGTTCATCGCCTGGAAAGCCTTTGACGTATGGCGCTCTGACCCAGCGGTGGAAGGCATTCAGCAGATCTTGCAGCCCAAGGACTAGCGCCCAGGGTCGCCGGTCGCCTGGTAGGATGTGGGAGTTCTTTGCGCCGTAATTTTCCATGCCGGAATTGTCCGGGCTACCAGCGCTGCCCACCAGCACCGACGCCGCCGTTTATCGCATTCTCGATGCCAACCTCGACCGGGCGCGGGAGGGGCTGCGCATCATTGAAGAATGGTGCCGCTTTGGGCTGAACAATTCGGCCCAAACCGAGCAGCTCAAGCACCTGCGACAAACCCTGGCCCAGTGGCATGCCCCTGAGCTGCGCCTGTGCCGTGACACCCCCGGCGACCCCGGCACCGCCCTCACCCACCCCCAAGAGGCCGAGCGCACCAGCATTACCGCGGTGCTCCAGGCGAACTTTTGCCGGGTGCAGGAGGCTTTACGGGCCTTGGAAGAATACGGCAAGCTCTACCGGAGCGACCTGGCGGCAGGCAGCAAGGCCATGCGCTACCAGGTTTATACCCTGGAAAGTGAAATTTTGGGCGGACACCGGCTGCAGCGGCTGCGCCAGGGGTTGACCTACCTGGTGACATCGCCCTGCGATCGCCTGCTGCCCATTGTCGAAGCTGCTCTGCAAGGGGGCATTGCCCTGGTGCAGTACCGCGACAAACACACCGACGACCGCTTGCGGCTCGATTTGGCCCAGCAGCTTAAAGACCTGTGCCACCGCTACGGCGCGCTGTTTTTGGTCAACGATCGCATTGATCTGGCCCTGGCAGTTGATGCCGATGGCGTGCACCTGGGCCAGACCGACCTGCCCGTCGTCACGGCTCGCCGGCTGTTGGGCAGCCAGCGGATCATTGGTCGCTCCACCACCAATCCCGACGAAATGCAGCGGGCGATCGCCGAGGGGGCCGACTACATTGGCGTTGGCCCGGTGTACGCGACCCCCACCAAGCCCGACAAAGCCGCCGCTGGCTTAGACTACGTGCGCTACGCCGCCGAGCATGCCACGGTACCCTGGTATGCGATCGGCGGCATCGACACCGACAATGTAACCGAGGTATTGCAGGCCGGAGCCGAACGGGTGGCTGTAGTGCGGGCCATCATTGAGGCCGAAAACCCAACCCTGATTGCCCAGTACTTCGCGGCCCAAACCAACCATCGCCGCGCTTTTCACGGGGTAGCCCCGGCAGTGGTCTAGCCCAAAGAAGGATTAAGACCTGAGGGGTAACGTCGTAGGATTGAATAAGTCCCGAAACCTACACCAAAACCAAAACTCTAACTTCCGATTAGCCCTGCCCATGGCCGACCTCACCACCGACTCCTTTCACATTTTGGTCAATGGAGATTCGCAGCCCTGTGTCTCTGGCACGCTGCTGCCCGCCTTTTTAGAATCCCTTGGCCTCAACCCGCGCCTGGTGGCGGTGGAGTACAACGGTGAAATTCTCCATCGCCAGCTGTGGGGAACCACCCATTTGCACCCCAACGACAAGCTGGAGATTGTCACTATTGTCGGCGGCGGTTAGGGCGACTAGGTACGGGTTTCCGCCGTTAGTTTGCCCTAATTTCGCCGGGCAGCTCCAGCACTTCACGTTACATTAAAGACATAAAGCACTCCACGTTAGCACTCCGGTTTTACGCGATGGTTAAACAACTTTTTCAACGCCTCAAGCCGTTTCTTAAGCCCCTGATGGCTGTCGTCTTGGCCGTAGTTTTGATCTTTGGTACCGCCGATGGTGCCTGGGCTGCTGCGGGCGGGCGCATGGGAGGCGGTAGCTTTCGAGCCCCTGCTCCTCGCATGAGCCCAAGCCCTCGCGCCTACGCCCCGGGCGGTGGGGGTGGCTACTATCCTGGTGGGGGCTTCGGCTTTCCGTTTCTGTTCCCCTTTATTGGTATCGGGGGCGGTTTTGGCGGGTTGTTTACCCTGCTAATTTTTATCGCCATTGCCAACACGGTAGTACGCGGCTTTAGGGGCGCCACCGCTGGCGACGACTACGACTACGCTGCTGCCGGCGGCAGCAACCCCCCCGTATCGATCGCCAAGCTGCAGGTGGGCCTGCTGGCCGACGCCCGCGCCCTGCAAGAGGATCTCAACCGATTG
>DASQNN010000542.1:0-3676 GCA_035644955.1 Nodosilinea sp.
CGCACCGCTGGAACTGGCACCAGGCTATTTGAATCCGCGTCCCACAAAATATATTTGGAGCAACCGAGCAAATCGCCAAGGCGAAGGGTTTTTACCTGCGAGAGCAGGTGGCTATTTTCCTGATGGCAGGCGGCAAGATTGTAGTTGGGAATTCTTTCGGAAAGGTGATGAATACTGTGATAGCTGATGTCTGCGGTAAACCAGCGCAGTATGACTGGTAAATCTAAATAGCTGCTGCCCTCAATGGCCCCGCGCAGGTAGTCCCAGTCAGCGGTCTTGTAGGCGTAGGAGCCTTCAAAATTGTGCTGCACAAAAAAGACACAGATAAAAATGGCACCCGCCAGAGCGAGAATAATGGAGTAGAGACTCAGAAACAGCACCGGCCCAATCAGACGGCTCAGCATGACCCAGCTGCTAACAACAAAGATGTTGTTTAAGAGCAAATCCCAAAATTCTCCCTGGGTTTGCCAGTGCTTAGACTGGTGAGACGAGACAATAGCGCTCAAGCTCTTGGGGCCTTTTTGGGTCAAGCAGGTTAACCCGTACTTCAAAAAATCAAAGGCACCAAACACCAAGGCTAACCTGGGCTTAATCGCCAGATAGAAAAAGCCCCCCGGCAAAGTCATTAAAGGCTGTCGTATGAAGCCGTAGAGCTTTTGATCGAAGGCACTGAGCTGAGAAAACTCATCGACCGAAAGAAAGTCGGCAATGCCCCGATAGCGCTCCCAATCGCCGTTGGTTTTGTGGTGAAAAGCGTGGTCGCGTGACCAGGCGTACTGGGGCATGGCGTTGACTGCCCCCAGCATAAACCCCACAACCCTATTCACTCGCTTAGACCTAAAAAGAGAATAGTGGCCGCAATCGTGCATCAGCGAAAAGCAGCGCAGCAAAAACAGCACCATCAAGACAACAATGGGCGGCAGCAACCACAGGGATACTGAAGCCGCTTTAACGGCTAAGACCCATAGAGCAAGATAGGGAACCACCGTATTGAGAATTTGAAAAGTGGCTCGCCGGTCATCACTCTTCATGTAAGGGGCTAAAACAAAATCGGATTTTATCACCATGGGCCTGGGTAAGTTTTATTAGGGTTGTTTTAAACGGTGTAATTCAATGGCACTGGACCAATAGACAGGTAAACCGTCGTAGATCTTAGTTCAAAACAGCGGAGATACTGCCGGAGTTTAAGCTCAGTTCAACCGGCATAGACACAGCAGACCCGCGCCCTTGGGGTAGAAACCTCAGCCGTACAGGCGCAGGGGGACTGGCTGATTGGCTAAGCAGCTTCCATCAGCTCAGCCGCTGGCAGGAATAAAAATGTCAGAACTGCGAAAGACCTATTCAGCGCTACCACCCAACGGTTGTGGACGCTGGTCAACAGGACCGTGCGATCGCGCCAGCGCCAAAAGCGGCGTTAAAACAGTCATTATCCCTACCTCGCAGATGCAATGGAACACAAACCAGTCATCGGCGGGCCTTCTGTCTTAACCCAACCTTAGATTTTGAAATCGCTGGTCAGGGCCAGGCTAAAATCACAATCTAAAATCGGCTTACAGTTGCGGGACAGCGGCAGAGTTTCACTGCTCTTTCCCCGTTGCCTCTGGCAGCTAATCCCTGCCAGAACCAATGCGCTTTGTAAGCTAACACACTCTCAACCCAGTCAGCATAGTTACCTAGCCACTATAGATAGTGGCCATAGGGCGGGCTAAATGCCCTTTAGGGAGCAGGGGCGCACGCGGCCGGGGCCCAGGGGCAACGGCCAGCCGCAGGGGCCATTCTCCCCCTCAGCCAAACTGCTTTTTAGCGGCTTCGTAAACCTCGATGGTTATCTGGCCCAGACCCTGGTCTTGGGCAAACTTTTCAATCTTCTTGCGGGCGGCAGGGCGCACAAAGAAGGGAATTTCCTTGAGTCGGGCTTCGGCATCAGCAGTCCATTCCATAGATAGAGGCGCAATTTTGCGTTGAGCTTCAAACTTCTTTACGATATCAGGGGCCAGGGAAGATCTCTAGCTTTGCCGACATTTAAGGAGATTGCAGTGATTAGGAAACTCTTGCTGGTAGCGCTGGCTGCCCTGGTAACCACCCTGGTGGCGGTGGGCCTTTCTCCAGACGCCAAGGCCGAGATTGTAGCCGAGCCGGTGGTTTACAACCTTAACGGGCAGCCTTTTGAAGGCTATTTTGCCTTCAACCAAAACTTTGGCGAAACCCAGCCCCTGGTGCTGCTAGTCCACGACTGGAATGGTCTAGACGACTACGAACAGCGCCGCGCCCAGATGCTGGCCGAGCAGGGCTACGCCGCCTTTGCGGTAGACCTCTATGGCCAGGGCGTGCGGCCCACTACCCCCGACGAGTCACGGGCGCAAAGTCGGGCACTGTACAGCGATCGCGCCACCATGCGCGCCCGACTGATGGCGGGCCTCGCCCAGGCTCAGGCCCAGGCCGGCGTCGACAGCAGTCAGGTTGTCGCGATCGGCTACTGCTTCGGTGGAGCCGCCGTGCTCGAAATGGCCCGCGCCGGTGTGGATGTGGACGGATTTGTCTCCTTCCACGGCAGCTTTGAAACCCCCGAAGGACAAGACTACAGCCGCACCCAGGGCCGCATTTTAGTTCTCCACGGCTCTGACGACTCCGCCGCCCCAATGGCAGATGTGGCCCAGCTTGCCGCTGAGCTAGACGAGGCCAACGTTGACTTTGCCATGGAAATCTACGGCGGCGTAGACCATGCCTTTACGGTGTGGAGCGATGCAGAGCGCTACGACGGCATGGCCGATCGCCGCTCCTGGCGCGCCCTGATGACTTTTTTAGGTGAAACTCTGAGCTAACTGCGTAGGCGGGCGCCGTAATGCGAAATGTGCTTTTTGTTCCTTAAAATTGTTGCCACTAAAACACCGCAGGCTGAGCCCAGCCTGTGGTGTTTTGGTTTTTAGTCTTAAAAAAATGTCATTGGTCAGCGATCGGGCTTTATTACAGCAGAAGCTAACGGTAACCGCGCCTTTGACCACGTGCCATTACCTGTTAGCAGTCGGCTAAGTTAGGGCAATCTAGGTGGGATTAACTATCTTTTAGTTTCCTCAGTATTTTGGATTGCAAGGAGCCTCTATGCTAGCTACCACAACTCGGCACCGATTGGTCACCCGCAGTGATTTTGATGGTCTCGTCTGTGCTGTCCTAATGAAGGAGATGGACCTAATTGATGACATCATGTTTGTCCATCCCAAAGATATGCAGGATGGCAAAGTTGATGTTAATGGCAACGACATCACCACTAATCTACCCTACGTCGAAGGGGTTCACCTAGCCTTTGATCATCACTCCAGTGAAATGCTGCGAAACCAGGGGCAGCGAGACAATCACATCATCGATCCCCAAGCGCCCTCAGCGGCTCGAGTGGTGTATACCTACTACGGTGGAGCTACCCGTTTTCCCCAGATTTCCGCTGAAATGATGGCGGCGGTAGACAAGGCTGACTCGGCTCAGTATGCTAAGGAAGAAGTCCTGCACCCTGAAGACTGGACTCTACTAAACTTTTTAATGGATGCTAGAACCGGCCTGGGGCGGTTCAAAGATTTTCGCATCTCAAACTACAGTTTGATGATGCAGCTAATCGACTACTGCAAAAACCACACGATTGCTGAAATTTTAGCTCTGCCCGATGTGAAGGAACGGGTAGAGCTCT
>DASQNN010000543.1:0-2538 GCA_035644955.1 Nodosilinea sp.
GATGCTGGGATTGTCGGCGGGGCTGGTGCCCTGCCCGGCGGCCCTGGTGCTGCTGCTGGGGGCGATCGCCTTTGGCAATCCGATTTCGGGGCTGCTGCTGGTGGTGGCCTTTAGCCTGGGGCTGGCCAGCGTTTTAGCGGGGTTGGGCCTGCTGCTGGTGTCAGCCAAACGGGTGTTTAAGCAGGTGCCCATGCCTCGCCTTCAGGCTATGCAGTGGCTACCTCTGGCCAGCGCCGTGGGCATCACCGTCATCGGTCTCGGTATTTCGACCCGATCGATCATGCAGCTGCTCTAGCGCCCGATCAACGTTTCACCGTCAACATTTTTGCCCAAGGTTTTGCTCAAAGACCGATTTGCCCAAAGACCAATTTGCCCCCTTCGACTATAGGATGCCCACCATGCCGACCCTCCTGCGCTGGACCATGACCCTGCCCCTGGCGATCGCCTTTGTCTCGCCCGCCCTAGCCGATACGGCGTCCCCCCCGCGCCAGGCAGAGCCCGTCGTGTCTTTCTTTTGCTACATGGTTACCACCAACGGCCAGGTGCGTGACCTGTCATCGCTCTGCGGTAGCTCTGTCGATGCCGCCCCTCAGCCAGTGGTTCAAAATACCGAGCCCTGCTATTTCCTCGATAGCGATGGCAAGCCCTGTACTGCGACGGGCAGGCTCGCCTTTAGCAATTAGCCATTGGGGTAGACGGTTGGGCCAGCCTGCTTTGGCCATTGCCCCTAGCTCTGCGGCAATGGCCAGATCACACAATTTTAGGTTGAGAGCCCAAGTAGGGTTGGCGCAGAGGCGCAGGAAGTACACCATTTCGGTTGAGGCTAAATTATGGCAACGGCAGGCTCGGTATGGCAGCAGCTCAGACACAAGAAACTCAATTTAGAGCAGGCCCTGGCGCTGCTGGTCAATGAGCAGGGTCAGGTCAATCTGGCCCTGCTCGATCGCGAGGTGAGCGATCGCTTCTTTAGAGAATGTCAAGATTACCCGTCGCTGCCGCCCGTTATGCCGCTGCTGCTGTGGCGCAACCGCTACTACCTGGGCAGCCCATCGCCATTGTCGGCTGAGCAAATTGAGTCCTTGAGCGATCGCACCTCGACCGAGATCGTCATCCTTAGCATCGGCGTCAAAAGCTACCAAGCCTGGTTTCGCCTCCAGCGGCTCGACACCAATAAAATAGACGCCGAGCAGATGGTAAATCCCCTCACCGGTGAGACAGAATCGGAGGATATCGGCGAGATTACCGAGCTATTTCTGTCTAAGGCAGCGGATCAAATTAGCCGGATCAAAACCATTATTTCGGGTGCCCTGCGAAACCGAGCCAGCGACATTCACCTCGAACCCATGCAGGAAGGGCTGCTGGTGCGCTATCGCATCGACGGCATTTTGCACGACATTACCACGCTGCCCCCCGACATCAGCCGCCGGGTGATTGTGGCACTCAAGGTCATGTGCAAGATGAATATTGCCGAAAGCCGCTGCCCTCAGGATGCTCGCATCGGCGATCGCTACTCCAAGACCCCCGACCTAGATATGGAGCTAGATATGCGGGTGAGTACCCTGCCCTGCATCCATGGCGAAAAGGCCGTCATCCGTTTGCTGCCCCAGGAAAATCCGTTCTCCAACATCAAAGAGCTGGGCTTCACCCCCCCGGCACTAGAAATTTACGAAAATTGGCTGCGCCAACCCCAGGGCATGATTATTTTCACCGGCCCAACCGGATCGGGCAAAACCAGCACGCTCTACACCAGTTTGCAGCGGGTGGCCACCGAGCGGGTCAATGTGGTGACGGTAGAAGACCCGGTCGAATACATCCTGCCGCGCATTACTCAAACCCAGGTGCACGAGGCGGCGGGCATGACCTTTGCGGCAGGGATGCGGGCCATTCTGCGCCAGGACCCCGACATCATTATGGTGGGGGAAGTGCGCGACCACGAAACCGCTGAGACCGCTGTGCGAGCCGCGCTTACCGGACACCTGGTATTGACCACCCTGCACACCAACGACGCCGTCAGCGCCATCCCCCGGCTCAAAGACATCGGCCCCGACCCCAGCCTAATCAGCGATTCCCTACTGGGGATTGTGGCCCAGCGACTGGTGCGAAAGGTCTGCCCTCACTGTGCCGTGCCCCACCAACCCAGCGCCCGCGACCTCAAGACCTTGGGCATTTCCTACGACCAGGCCAATGCCAGCCAGTGGCGGATTGGGAAAGGATGTTTGAAATGCTTTGACTCGGGCTACGCCGGGCGGGAAGCCGTAGTTGAGCTACTCAACGTAGACGATACCGTTCGCCAAATCATCTACGACGGCACCCTCACCCAGCTCCATCGCTACCTGCACAAATGCGGGCTAGAATCATTTCGCAAAGCGGCGATCGCCAAAGTGACCGCTGGCCTCACCACCATGTCAGAAATTCTGCGGGTCCTGCCCTACAGCGCCTTCAACCAGCGGACTCATAGCCAAGAGGGAGCGTCCTTTAAAGCCAATCTGAGAAATACCAATCTGCACAGCGCCAGTTGACGGTGGCCTTACAAGCAAC
>DASQNN010000544.1:0-1524 GCA_035644955.1 Nodosilinea sp.
CGCGGATGTGGCTAACCGGAGCGGCATTATTGAGCCGGTTCCCAGCAATATCGGCCAGCCCAGGCCCCAGCTAGTCAAGCAGGCCAGCCTCACCCTGGTCTTGACTGATATCGACGCGGCTGTAACCCAGGTGCGAACCACAGTTCAACAGGCCAAAGGAGATGTGCTGAGTTTGCAGGATCATCGCTCCCCCGAGGGGGCGGCCCAGCAGGTGGCGCTGACGCTGCGGGTGCCCCAGGCGGAGTTGGATCCGGTGCTCAACGCCCTGCGCCCCCTCGGCACAGTACAGGATCAATCTCTCACCGCCGAGGATGTGTCGAGCCAGCTGGTGGATCTCGACGCTCGGCTGAAGAATTTGCGCCAGTCGGAGGCGGCCCTGCTGCAAATTATGGAGCGATCGGGAGAAATTTCCCACGTGCTGGAGGTGGCCCGAGAACTCAGCACCGTGCGCGACTCGATTGAGCGGATGGCGGCTCAACAGCAAAACCTCAGGCGGCAGGTGGCCTATTCACAAATTTATTTGACCCTGCAAAGCCCGGTGAACCAGGTGCCCCCCCTGCGGCCCGTGGGCGAAACCCTAACCAACACCTGGGAAGTCGCCATTCAGTCGGTAAAAGCCTTCACCGTGGGCGGCTTGAAGCTCAGCCTCTGGCTGCTGGCCTTTAGCCCCTACTGGGTGCTGCTGGCGGCGGTAGGTTATGGCGGCTACCGGCTCTGGCACAGCCGCACAGCCCAGCCCCCTGCCGCTGAGGTTGAGAACGGCTAACGTTTTCGCGGGATGGCTGAACACAGGTATGAATCAAAACTGCAATGTCTTTCGTAAGGGCAACCGGCCGTTTGCCCCTACCAAATTCATGCTTCAATTCAGCAACACCGGTTTCGCTTTGGCAAAAACCCGCGCAAAACCTGTTGCGAAATAGGCACAGGGGTTTGGGCAGAAATGCTTGATCTGGCGGTATGCTTGACCCGTTTAGTATTAAATGCTTCAGCGGGTGGTGCACCGGCTATGAAATTTTCTCCTGCATTGGCGGCGGTGCTGTTTATGCCTGCGGCGGTGGGGCTGCTTTACCAGGCGGTGCAGCCTCACCCCTGGCCCCACCGGGTGCTGGCGATCGCGCTGTTGCTGGCTATCTTTGAGCAGGCCCACATGGCCCGAGTCGATCTGCGGAATGTTGAGGTGATCAGTCAGCGCCTGGGCGATCCGCGACTCAAACCCTTTAGCCGAATAGTGATTTGGACCGTTATGGGCCAGCTGGTGGGGTTTTATGGCGCGGCGGCGGGCTATCTGGGCTGGGGGATGGCGACCATTATGCTGAGCGTAATTGGCTTTAACCTGACGGCTACTCTGCGCCTGGAGCCAATGGGTCCCCAGTTCATTCAGGAAGCGGGCTGGCGATCGCGCCTGACTGTGCTGACCCTAGACGCGATCGCCCTCAGTCTTGCCGGCCTGTGGATCACCCAGCACTTTCAAAACGGGGTAGCGGTCGGCATGTTTGCCATTACCGCTCTCTATGGCGCAAGTAA
>DASQNN010000545.1:0-5026 GCA_035644955.1 Nodosilinea sp.
CTCCAGCCCTCGGCAGCGTGGGGCTGCTCAGCCCCGTAGCGCTTGAGCTGGTAAACGGGATGTGCTGGCGACCTGTCGGTCTGAGATCGATGGAACTCGTGCCCCCAGACCGATTGCCCCGGCGTTAGCAGAAAGCTAGGCGGCTGAGCCGCTGCCTGACGATAGCCCAGGGTGAGCCGTGGTTCCATGCGCACTGTGGTAGGAAGTAGCCCCACCATAGGCCAGGGTTGGCTATCTAGGTCGATCAGGGTAGTGGCTAGGTACATGAGCCCACCGCATTCGGCATAGGCCGGTAATCCTGCTTGCAAGAGCGTTTTTAGCTCGGTGCGCAGCCCCTGGTTGGCCGCTAGCTCGGCTGCAAACATCTCAGGGAACCCACCGCCGAAGTACATGCCATTGATATCGGCGGGCGGGCGGGCGTCCTGAAGTGGGCTCCAGGGAATTAGTTCGGCTCCTAGGGCCGTGAGGATGTCGAGGGTGTCGGGGTAGTAGAAGCTGAAGGCGGCATCCTGGGCGATCGCAAGGCGGGGCTTTGGGGTGGGGAGAGATGGGGGGGATGGGGGGATGGGGGGATGGGGGGATGGGGAAGATGAGGGGGATGGGGAGGATGGGGGATGAATTGCAAGCAGGGGCGTGAGGGCGTTCCAGTCGAAGCTGGTGTGGCCCAGGTGGGCGAGGCGGGCCAGAATATCGGGGAGCTGGGGCAGTTCGGCGGTGGGGACGAGGCCGAGGTGGCGATCGGGGAGGGCGATCGCATCTTGCCGCCGCAAGACTCCTAAGATTGGGAGATCGATACTCGATAGCGCCTCTTTGAGCAGGTCGAGGTGGCGATCGCTGCCTACCCGGTTGAGCACCACCCCGGCGATGTGCACCCTGGGGTCGAGGGTGCGGTAGCCGTGGACGATCGCCAGCACCGATCGCGACAGCCGCCCACAATCTACCACTAGCAGCACGGGAAGGTTGAGTAGGCGGGCGATGTGGGCGGTACTGGCCACGTCCGAAAGCCCCGAAGCGCCATCAAA
Source organism: Nodosilinea sp. (assembly GCA_035644955.1). GTDB lineage: Bacteria > Cyanobacteriota > Cyanobacteriia > Phormidesmidales > Phormidesmidaceae > Nodosilinea. Next base: position 1,023 of record DASQNN010000545.1, read on the forward strand.
TAGGCCCATGACGCCTTCAACCAGGGCAAACTCGGCATTGTGGCAGCGGTGGGCAAAGCACTGCTGCACATAGGTTTCTGAGGTGAGAATGGGGTCGAGGTTGTAGCAGGGCCGGCCCGTGGCCTGGCGGTGAAACATCGGGTCGATGTAGTCTGGCCCCACCTTAAACGACTGCACCCGAGAGGATTTTTGCGCCAGGGCGGCCAGCAGGGCCAAGGTAACCGTGGTTTTGCCCACGCCGCTGCGCTCGCCCGCGATCACCAGCCCGCCGGAGAAGGGAGTTGTACTCAACCGCAGGTCCTCTAGCATAAATGTCGCTAGTACTCTGCCAAGCTGGAGATTATAGGTCCATGAGGTTTAAGGCATACGGTTCACGGTATGCCATGAACCGTATGCCTTAAACCTTGAACCCTGGCCCCTATCGAAATCAGCTGAGTCAAGTACTAGGGCAATCTTAGCTTGATGCCGGGGTTCAACCGCGCCCGCCAGCGTTGTCTGTCAACCAGGGCCATGCTCTGACTGCTCAGCACCAGTAAACCAGCAGAGGGGTACTCAAGCCACGTTCTGTAGACTATTCTGCCTGACTGAGGACAGCCGATGCGGCTATCCCACGGGGTTGGCGCTTTGCTCTTAAGGTCATTTCCACCCAAGAAAATCTCCCCATTTACAACCCGTTCTGTCGTAGGGGCAAACGGCTGTTTGCCCGCTGTAGGGATGTTCTTTTCGAGAAATAGTCTCAGGGCCTGTTTTGTAGCGAAGTTAACCGGCTGGGGAGATTGCCTTTAAAATTGTCGCTATGGATATTCAACTACTTGGCACCAATCTGGCCGACCTGGTAGGGGCCTTGAGCGCAATTTTAATCAGCACCTGCCAACTGCTGGCCATTTTTGTGATTTCGGTGGGCGTTGTTCGCGGTCTGCTGATTTTCCTGCGCTCTTCACTCTTTCAACCCCAGACCACCGCTGCCTTTCAGCGCAGCCGGTTGGCAATGGGCTATTCCTTCTCCCTAGGGCTGAGTTTTCTCGTCGGGGCCAGCATTCTCAAAACCATGCTGTCGAGTCAGTGGGAAGACATTGCCCGGTTGGTGATTATTATTGCCGTGCGCACCGCGCTGAATTTGCTGCTGGAGCGGGCGATTCGCACCAGTCAGGCGATCGACGATGAACCGTTGAATATCGACGCCAATGGCAAAGAAGCTGTCCCTGAAGCCGCGATCGCCAATCCGTAGAGGTTACAACGCTTTTCTCACCGTCCATGGCGGCTATTCCCACGGCCCTGGCTGGGTACCCTGGTACCATAACGCGCTATGACCAAGACGCCGATGAAGTCACCTTCGCTACTGGAGCGGGCTAAGGATGGGGATGCGGCGGCGATCGCCGCCCTGCTGTCGAGTTCACTCAAGGCCCAGGGCATTGCCGTGCGGGCCGAGCGCGAGAGCTACTGCCTCTCGCTCTGGTTTACGGGCAATACGGTGCCGCCCCAGGGGCCGACGGTGACCTACGCTCGCCGCGCCATCGACCGGCTTCGGCCCCCGACCATCGGCATTCTCAACCTCTACGGCGAGCAGACCGGCTTTGCCCAGCCCGCCTGGCACGAAGAAATTGCCCTGCTGTCGCTGGCCTCTGCCGATACCGAAGACTTTCCCCTACCTCTCGACGCTTCAACCGCTGCTCTGCCCCAGGAAGAGGTCCTAACCCCTAGCAGTCTGTCTGAGCCAGGGTCTGGCCCAACCCCGGTGGCGATCGCCCGCGCCTACGAAGAGCTGGGGTTAAGCCTGGGCGAACCCCTGGCCCACGTGGAGGCAGTGTACTTTAAGCGGCGGGCGGAGCTGCTGAGAAAGGGCGATCGCGCCGCCCTAGAACCCTTGAAGTGGGCCTTTAACACTCTCAAAACCCACCTGGAGCAGAGCGTAATTGCCGAGATCAATACCGCCAGTACTTCCCTGGGGCAAGATAATCGCTCATTAGATATTGGCCCGGTACCGCGATCGCTGGTTCGGCAGCCCCAGCCTCGGGTAGCCCCCCCGGCCCTGACTGACGACACCGATATCCTGTCGTTTCAAAACCGCTATAGCAATGGCCTGATCTTTCCGGTGCTGCTGCTGGCGGGCATGGCGATGAACGCCCTGCCCATCGTCAATGCGCTGCTGTTTGGTATCAAAATTTGGCTGCATGAGTTTGGCCACGCCACGGTGGCCTGGCTGTCGGGACGGCAGGCGCTGCCCCTGCCCATCGGCTGGACGAGCTACAACCCCCAGCGATCGCTCTTTGTCTACCTCGGCATTCTCACCCTGCTGGGTCTGCTGTTTTGGGCCGGGCGGCGCGAGGGCAAGCGCTGGCCCGTGGTGCTGGCCGCAACCCTAGCGGCAGTGCAGTTCTGCATGACCTGGCTACTGCCTGCCGACACCTTCGATATGCTGTTTTCCTTCGGCGGTATCGGCGGCGAAATTTATCTATCGGCTCTGCTCATCGTGGGCTTTTTCTTCCCCCTGCCCGACTATTTTCGGTGGGATTTTTACCGCTTTCCGGTGGTGCTGGGAGCGGCTTTCTGCTTTTGGGGCCAGGTGTGGCTGTGGCAGCAAATTCCCCGTGGCAAAGCCTCTATCCCATTTGGCAGCTTGTGGGGCGAGGCCGAGCACGGCGACATGAACCAGTTGGTCAACGACCACGGCTGGACGCCGGGAGATATTATTGGAACGTATGGCGCGATCGCCCACCTCTGCCTGTTTGCAATCATTGCGGTCTACGGCTACACCCTCTTCCGCCAGCACCGCGACATCTTTGTGGCTTTGGGACGACAGTGGCTGCCCTAGTGGGGACTGCAACATTCTCGAACTTGAGGTAGTGAAGTAACAATCGGACAGAGTGAGCCAGCCTTTCTGCGGACTTGGAATAACAAAACGTCTTGCAATGCAGCCGAGCCAGGTAGTGTCGCAATCGTGGGTTTTCGCCTTCACCCCGAGTCATGTACGTCTTGCAGACAATTTGATTGCCCTCCGGAATGAAGCCCGGATACACTGACCAGCCATCAGTTGGACATTGCATCGCAGATTGCCTTAACTCATCTTCTGAATTATGCAACGCCCGCATTCTCACTAAATGGATTCGCCGCTAGCGCTCTAGTCGATCTACCAATCCAGCGGTTTACCATCGCGAAAGAATCCGCCCGTGGGGCCATCGTCGGGCAGGGTCGCTGCCCACACAATCCCCGCTGCGCCATCGGGCACGGGGCGACCGCCGCTGCCGCCCATGTCGGTAGCGACCCAGCCGGGGCATACGGCATTGACCAAAATGCTGGGGCTCTGTAGCTCAGCGGCCAGCAGGCGGGTAAACGCGTTTAGAGCCGCTTTAGACGTGCTATAAGCCGGGGTGCCTGCCCCCATGCTGCTCAAGGCTCCGGCTCCACTAGAGACATTGACAATGCGACCGTGGGGGCTACGTTCGAGCAGGGGCAAAAAGGCCTGTGCCATACGCCAGGGGCCGAGGGTATTGGTTGCGATCGCCTCCTGCACCACCGCCAGGTCGGCATTGCTAGCCTGCTGCCAGGTGTCGTAGAGAATGCCTGCGTTGTTGATCAGCACGTCAAGGTGGCCAAACTGGTGCTCTACCGTTTTGACCAAGTGGGCAATGCGGGCTGGGTCGGTCACATCTAAGGGCTGGGGCAAAACCTGCAAACCCGCTTGGCGCAGCGGCGCAGCAGCGGCTTCACCCTTGGCAGGGTCGCGGCTACCCAAGATTACTGTCATCCCTAATTGGGCTAGCTGGCGGGTAACTTCTAGGCCAAGGCCCCGGTTGGCCCCGGTGACTAGGGCAATGGTTGAGGTCGTGTCGGGGGTCAAAGTCTGCGGCATAGAGACGCTACCAAACCTTTTCACTCAGTAGGGCATCTAGATCGGTGCTTCCTGTCCAGCGATCGGGAAACACCATCTGGGGATGGTCTTCTCGAACAATTGCCAATGCTTCAGCCCAGCATTTGGGGAATAGCAATTCGGCCTCGTTGCGTAG
>DASQNN010000546.1:0-9599 GCA_035644955.1 Nodosilinea sp.
GTGTTAACTTTTTTGTCTAGATGTCGCTCTACCTTGTGAGAGGGCGTAACGGAACTTGATAATTAATTTAGAAACGCAGATAAATCAAGGACATACCCATGGGTTTAATCAAGTCTATTTTTGGGACTATCTTTGGGCTGCTGGGCGGCATCTTCAGGACCGTAGCTGGTCTGGTAGGCTTCGGCAAAAAGTCTGAATTTTTCATGGAACTAGACGAATCTGAGAGCGACAGCCAGCCCGCTATTGCACCGGCGCCGGCAGCCAAGAGCAAGCCTGTAGCGGCTAAGGCCGAACCTGCGGCTGCCGCTCCGGCAAAGGCAGCTAATAAAGCTAAAGCGCCGGCGAAGACCAAGGCACCCGCCAAGGCGGCACCTGCGCCCGTAGCCGTTGCCCCCCTTGAGCCCGCGCCCACGGGCTTTGCCAGCACCTATCTCACCAGCGTCGGAACGGCCATGCCCCGTCGTCGTCGCCCCGGCCCCAGCCTGTCTCCCTTTATGGATATGGCTAAGCAGGTGAAAGCGCGCTAGGGCGCGAACCTGGGTTAAGGGGGCTATTTCCAAGTTATCGAGCACACCAGGGTTGCCCTTCGGAGCCCTGGTTTTGTTTTGGGCCTGGTTTTGTTTTGGGCCTGGTTTTGTTTTGGGTAAGGGCTTTAGGAGGAGGGGCTGGCGGCTAAAAACCGCAGGCTGCTGTAGAGGTGGAAGGCTCGGTCCCAGGGAGAGGGCAGCGATCGCGCCAGATCGACATGGGCCTCAAAGGGCGGCAGCAGATCGATAATGTCGAGGGCGCTTTCGCCAAAGCCGCTAAAGTCGGTGATGGGGCCTGAAACAATGCAGTCTTTGAAGTAGTTCTTCATAGCCTTCCAGGCGGTAGCGGCAATCAGCGGCGAGGGAACCGCCGCCGCTGGAGGCAGCGGAACAGCGTCGCGGAACTTATAGGCGCGATCGCAAAACCGCAGTATGCACCCGCGGCGGTGCAGATGCCAGTCCATGATCTCGCCGTAGTCTTGGGTGGCATCTTTACGCTTCAGCCGGCCCCGGGCATCGAGGTCCACCACCGATTCGTAGATGGGCAGCTGACCCACCACCCATTGGGTAATATCATCCCAGCCCAGCTGAATCGTACCCTGCTGACCGGCGTCATTCTGACACACCACCACGAGCTGCGGCTTTACCGCCTGAATGGCCAGCACCCGAAAGGTAGAAATCTCTTTGACCTGATCAATGGTGGCCCAACGGGCCGGGACACTCTCGGCCTTCAGCTGTTCGCAAAAGTATTGCAGCTCTCCGGCCGGCCCCACCCGCAGCAGCCGCCAGTGCTTGCTGGGCAGCCGAGTCCGGGCCGTGTAGGCATCAATCTGCATCACCCGAGCCAGGCCCTGGGCCACTGACTCGCGGCGATCGCCTGTCACAGGCTCTAGGGCCAGCACCGCCGCCGCCGTTGCCCCCGGCTGCTGCTTAGCCGCACTGAGGTCATGCTCTCGCTGCTGGGCCAAGCGATCGCGCACCCGCTGCACCCCCTCCCGCGCATTGATCAGCACCTTGGTGTTGGCGGTGCTTTGCAGCAGCCGCGTGTAGGTGATCTGGGCTTTTTCTAGCTCGTCCTTGGCCTCCCAGTATTGCCCCATCGCCAGCTTCAGCCAGGGGTCTTGGGGGGTCTTTTGCTGCCACTGCTTAATCAGTTGGGCAGCCTGGGTCAGCTGCTGGGCCCCCAGGGCGGCCGAAACAAGGTCGTACATGGGCTGGAGCGACGGAGAGCTATGGGTGGTACGACTCTAACACTCCCCCTTGGCCTGTCACCTACCACTGGGCCGGAATAAACCATAGCTATGGGCAGCGCTGGCTTTGCCACGGGTGCCGACGGGTGCTGTTGCTAATAACGGGCATTGGTGTGGGAGAGGTCGACATTGCCAAAGTTCAGGCTGAGGGCAATATTGATGTTTTCAAACATGTTGACGAGCCACGCCACTGTCTCGCTGGAGGCAGTTTCGTAGTGGTTAAACAAAAGCGAAAAGCGCCGATCTAAAAAGGGCCTCACCTTTTGGCAAATCAGCAAAATTCTCAGCAGTAGACCGGTGGTGTGCACGGGCCCCAGGTTGTTGATCAAGTCGAGGAACACGTAGTGCTGGCGGCCCGCCGAAGGGTCTACTACCAAAAAGTTGAACAGGTTGCTACAGGTACGCACCCTGAGAAAGTCATCCACGGGCTTGCCGTCGCTGTCGGCAAAGGTAGACAGCAGGTGGTCTTGCAGCATCGACTTAAACTGCCGCTGGCTATAGCCAACGTTGACATCGGTAATGATGTAGTCAAACAGGTCTTCTTTAAACTGCCGAAACGACGCGCCCTGGTCGTGGGTGAGCAAAAAGCGCTGAGCACCATCGCGGTAGCTCTGGCCGTGGTCGCGGCGACGGGCAAACTGCTTGAGCGATGAGGCCAATTCTTGGTCGTTGAGCAGGGTTGGGTTAGATACCACCCGCAGCTGGTCGGCAAAATCTGGTTTCCCCTGGCGGTGCAGTCGTCCCTGGCGCACCCGGTAGGTCACGTAGTGGGTCAGGTCGACCTCAAACTTGTGCTGGGCCTCGACCTGCATGTTACGCACGTACTGCTGATGCTGTAGGTCACTGTCTTCGGTTACCAGGCAGTGCTCGTAGAGGTAGGGGTAGCGGTTGATCAACGACCCCAGGGGCACGGCTTCGGCTTGGCGGTTGCGGGGTAGCGCCGAGTGGCGCGCCTCGACAACGCGGGCTAAGCGCTTTAGGGCCAGGTACTGCTCACTGTCGCGAAAGCCTTGGGTAATCTGGCGCAGGCGGCGAATCGACCGCGATCGCGACAATTCGGGGACTCGGCTGGTGGGGGTAGACGCTAGCAGCTCAATCAGGATGGGAATGGCGGGCTGAAGCTGGGTATTGGTTTGCCAACGGTTGATTAGAATGTGGCAGCAGCGGTTGAGGATGAAGCGAAAATACTCTTCCACATCCGGACCTACCAGGAGGCGATCGAGGGCCGCTACCACGTCGCGATCGGGATAGCCAAACCCATCCAAAAACAGCGCCTGGAACCGATCGATCATGGCATCAGGAGACTCTACCGCCACACAGGCAAGCAGATGGCTATATAGACGCTGCTCGTCGGCGGTAGTAATTCGATTGTTGTAGGTCGCTTTTGTCTTCACGGATTCACCGCCCTTGCCCCAACTACAGGTGGGCTTATGCGTGTAGGCTCCCACAGACTGTAATGAGTAAAAAATTGGAACGTAACCAACAGGTAGAATACGAAACTAGAAGATGCACGGTTTCGATGGCAGTAACAGTCCTGAGACTCTATTAAAAGCCCTAGGGAAGCTTATCCGCGTCAGTTTTTACACTAGGTTGCTCCTCGAATATCACTAGATTACTGCGTGAATTTTCTGGTTTCTGGAATTATGTCAGAGGCTTTAACGAAATTCCGGTAAAGTTTATTACCTAACCGTGAGGCGATAATAAACTCCAGCGCCAGGACAATTGCCCCAGAAGCGCCACACCCTACTTCATAAATCCAGCGCTTCACACCATAGATTGAGCCTGTACCGCTGGGAAGAGGGCTCATAACCATCACCAGAGCTACAGGCGGCTTCAAACCCGCGACCAAACCCGAATCCAGGCCTAGAATACCCAATTTTTCGAGCAATTTCCGTGATTTACCCGACCAAATTTCCCTTACAATCAAATCACTTGATGGAAAGCTTTGGTAAAAAACTGGCGCGATGCCACCTCTGCTACAGCACACTAGGTTGAGGCTATGGGTTTTTCGTCACTGGCTACCCTCGCGGCGGCTATCCGGGCTCCTTTAGACGGCATACCGCCATCTTGCCGAGAAGATCAGGTAGCAAAAATCACCACGGACACGCGTGATCTAGGTGAAAATTCCCTGTTTGTAGCCCTCACTGGGGAGCGATTTGATGGGCATGGGTTTGTAGAACATGCGATCGCCCACGGTGCGATCGCCGCCGTCGTTGAGCAGGGCAAGCAGCTGCCGCACCTGCCCTGCCTCCCCGTGGCCAATACCCTAGAGGCCTATCAAGAGTTGGGCCACTGGTGGCGCACCCAGCAGCGGGCAAGCATTGTGGCCATTACCGGCTCGGTGGGCAAAACCACCACCAAAGAGTTAATTGCGGCGGCGCTAGCCACCCAGGGGCGGGTACACAAAACCCAGGCCAACTACAACAACGACATTGGCGTGCCCAAAACGCTGCTGCAGCTGCGGTCTGACCATGCCTTTGGGGTGGTGGAAATGGGCATGCGCGGGCCGGGAGAAATTGCCCGACTGGCCCGCATCGCAGTGCCCGATGTGGCGGTCATCACCAACGTGGGCACCGCCCATATTGGCCGTTTGGGGTCGGAGCAGGCCATTGCCAATGCCAAGTGCGAACTCTTAGCCGAGCTGCCGAGCCAGAGCATAGCGGTGCTCAACCACGACAACGCCCGGCTGCTGGCCACCGCCGATGGGGTCTGGGCCGGGCGCACCCTGACCTTTGGTCTGGAGGGTGGCGATGTGCAGGGTTGCCTGCTCGACGGTGAAACCCTGGAGGTAGAGGGAGTAAAGCTGCCGCTGCCGCTGCCCGGTCGCCACAATGCCTTGAATCTGCTGGCTGCGATCGCCGTTATGCAGGCCCTCGACCTCGACTGGCGCGGGCTCAGCGCCGGACTTTCAGTGGAGCTGCCCAGCGGTCGGGCCCGGCAGATTGCGTTGCCCAACGATATTTTGCTGCTCGATGAAACCTACAATGCCGGCGCCGAGTCGATGACAGCGGCGCTGCATCTGCTGGCCGAAACCCCCGGCCAGCGCCGTATTGCCGTGCTGGGCACCATGAAAGAACTGGGAGAGCAATCGGTTACCCTACACCACCAGATTGGTCAGGTGGTCAGCCATCTGAGGTTGGATAGTCTGCTGACGCTGGCGGATTCCCCAGAAGCCCTAGCCCTGGCGGAAGGGGCAGCCGGGGTTGAAACCATCGCCTTTACCGACCCCAGCACCCTGACCCAACATTTGCTAGAGAACCTACAGCCAGGCGATCGCGTGTTGCTCAAGGCCTCGCGATCGGTTGCCCTAGACCAGGTGGTCGATCGGCTGGCTCAGGCCCACTGGTGAAGCAAACCCTAGGTCAGTCCCATGGGCCGCTGAGCCTAGGACTTCTAGTCCTAGGCTCAAAGCGAAAGTCCTTTAACAAGGACTATCTGACGAGGACTATCTGGATTGCATAGTCTGCTTTAGCAGACTTCTGCTATGCGCCCGGGAGTTCACTCCTGGGCGGTCTGGGCCAGAGTTCAGTGTCCACAAATAATTTAGTGGGACTTGCTGTGGCTTAGGGGTTGGACTTGTAGGTGCGGCAGTAGATCGGCGGTTAGGGGTAGATCTGAGGATAGTCGGCGGGGTCGACAAGCTCCTCGGCGGTGGCGCTGCACTCCTGGTAGCGGAACGTTTCTAGCTCCAGTTCACCCCCCGACCAGCGATAGTCTGCTAGAGAGCCGCAGTCGCCTAGGCCCCGCGCTTTACTAAACACCGTCAACAGCCCCTGCTCAGGGTCAAAATTGGCCAGCCCCCCCACAGTGGCCTCGCTGGCGCGCACAAACTGCCCCGTTTCGTCGGGATAAAACAGGTCTAGGGACAGCGGTTGCCAGGAGCCATCGGGTTGATTCACCGCGTAGGCATAGACGGACTGATAGGCGGCCTGGGCACACACCAGCTCTACCAAGGCGCGATCGCCCATCCGGTACACCCGAGATTCGGCCGCAGCGACCTCTGGCTGATAGAACCCATCGCACAGATCGAGGCTGTCTACCTGGTCGTACACCGTCTGGAGAATCACATCGTCCTCAGGCAGGTCGGCGTCGGACCCGGCTGGGGCTGGGGGGGTAGCCTCGGGGGTGGCAGGTGGAGCCGTGTTGCACCCCGCGATCGCGATCATGACCAGGGCCGCGATCGCCCCCAGGGGCCGATGGATTGACCGCAAAGGGGCTTTGCCACTGGCCATCGCGCCCCGCCTTTTGTTGTGTTTCATCCTGGCCTCTTCAGTGCGATCGCGGGTTGGGTTGCCATCATTCTATGACTCTGGCATTTGAGTCAGAGTAAAACCCAAGCCCATGTCTGCGCCTAACGCCCCCCTACCAACAGTCCCAATTGAGCGAACACTACCAGCTAATCCGTTGGCCCTAGAGAATTTTTCCAAAGTACCGTCTAGAGATGGATTCGGGGAGTGTAGCAGACGCTATACAGTTTGAACAAATGTCACTAGCGACAGAATCTACGTCAGGGCAGATCTCTCGTTCACTCCCGCCAGCAGCCCGAGTGGGCCGCCTGATCCGTCCCTTAAAACAGCGCTTAGGGCAAACCCAGCAGCCGTTTGCCTGTGTTTTAAGATGGGCTTTGTCACCTTAAGTCCTGGGGAAACTGGCCCCATGCAACCGTTTCCACTGACGTTACAACAGACGTTACAACAGGCCGAAAGCGTTATCGAGCAGCTAGGTAGGGCATCTGAATTCAATCTCGCAAGAGGGCAATCAAGGTGCTTTTGAGCCAGTGTGCAGGCAGTCGCGGCAGGGGGCATAACTATCAATAATGGCAAACCCCTATAACCCCAGTGGCCCCACCGACAACCCTCGCACTGTTTTACTGCTAGATAGGGCTGGCAACAGCGCAGACACCTACCAGCGCCTGCTTCAACCGGAGGCAGGACGCTACCAAATTTTGGCCCAGCCCTACGATGGCCCCGTTTTAGACCTCTGCCGATCGCAGTCCGTTGACCACATTCTTGTAGAGTCACACTTTCCAGATACCCGCGGTTTCGAGCTAATTCAGCGGCTTAAAACCCAGCTGGGAGATCAATGCCCGCCCATTATTGTGGTTGACGAAAACGATGCCGACCTGGCCATGCGGGCCGTTAAAGCGGGGGCGGCAGACTATTTGGTGAGGGGGCAAATCACGGCGGAGCGGCTTGAGCAGGCGCTTGGGCAGGCCATGGAAGTGGCAATGCCTACCCTGGGCAGCGCCAGCCACCCGGCGGCATACCGCCGGCAGCAGGAGCGAGAGCGATTTCTCGCCGTGGGCTCCGACCTGCAGGCGATTACGAGCCGCGATGGCCGTTTTCAGTGGGTCAGCCCGTCCTTTGAACGCCTGCTGGGCTGGACCGCTGCCGAGATGGTCTCCCATGCCTGGTCTGAGTTTGTTCATGGCGAAGATGTCAGCCCCTCGACCACCGAGGCAGAACACCTGTTTTCGGGCACCGAGACCCTGGCGTTTGAAAACCGGTTTCGGCACAAAGACGGCTCCTACCGGTGGCTGCTCTGGAGACTACAGCTGGATTTAGAACAGCAGGTCAGCTACGGCACAGCCATTGACATCAGCGTTCTCAAACAGTTTGAATCCGCCCTCCACGCCAGCCGCGACGAACTGGTGCAGCGATCGCACATTTTTGAGGCAATGCTCTCGACCATCAGCGATTTTGTGTACCTGTTCGATCGCGAGGGGCGTTTTGTCTTTGTCAACCAGCCCCTGCTCGACCTGTGGGGCCTGACCCTGGCCGATGCCGTCGGCAAAAATTTCTTTGACCTCAACTATCCCAACGCGTTGGCGGCCAAGCAGCAGCAGGAAATTGAGCGGGTGTTTACCACAGGCCAGAGCGTTCGGGACGAAGCGTCATACACCAGCCCCACCGGCAAGGGCGGCGTTTACGAGTACATCTTCACGCCGCTCCTTGGCCCCGACGGCTCGGTGCAGTCGGTGGTGGGCTCAACCCGCGACGTGACCGAGCGGAAGCAGAGCGAGGCAATGCTGCGGGAGAGTGAAGAACGGTTTCGGCTGATGGCCGACACGGTGCCGCAAATCATTTGGATTACCGACGCCCAGGGGCGCGTCAAGTTTGTCAATCAGCAGTGGCGAGCCTACACGGGTGCGTCCTACGAGTCGGCCACGGCGGCAGAAGCCCTGGTTAGCTTCGTTCACCCCCAGGATGTTGCCCTGACAATGAAGGGGTTTAGCCAAGCGCTGCAGGTGGGGGGATCTTTCCGGGCCGAGCACCGCATTCGGTCGGCGGAGGGCACCTACCGCTGGTTTTTGATTCAGGCCGAGCCCTATCGCGATCCGACCACCGGCGCGATCGAGCGCTGGTTTGGCACCCTGGTCGATATTCACGATCGCAAGTTTGCCGAGGCGGCCCTGCTCGAATCGGAAGCCAAATACCGATCGCTGTTCAACTCGATGAACGAAGGCTTTTGCATTTTGCAGGTGATCGTTGAGGGCGATCGGCAACCCATCGACTACCGCTATGTTGAAGTCAACCCGGCCTTTGAGCAGCACACCGGGTTGAGTAACGTGCTTGGCAAAACCATCCGTGAGCTGGTGCCCGACATTGAGCCCGCCTGGTTTGACTTCTACAGCAGTGTGGCCCTCACCGGCGAGCCAGCTCGCTTTGAATATCAGGTTGAGGCCCTGGAGCGCTGGTTTGACAGCAGCGCCTTCCGCATTGGTGACCCCCACGAACGCAGGATAGCGGTTCTGTTTAGCGACATTACCAAGCGCAAACAGACCCAAATTCAACTGCACCACGCCGCCGCCATGGATGCGTTTCAGGTGGCCCTATCGGACGCATTGCGGATGCTGAGCGACCCCATTGAGGTGCAAGCGGCCGCCTGTCGCCTGCTAGGTGAAAAACTAAACACCAGCCGGGTCTACTATTACGAGTACAACCAAGACACCCTATCCGGTGTGGTGCACCACGACTATAGACAAAGCGGTGAGAACAGCATCGCCGGAGTCTACAATTTCGAAGATTTTGTGTCGGTTCACACCCTACTGCACACGGGCCAGCCGCTGGTTCTCACCGATGTCGCTAACTCCACGGTGCTCACAGAGGGGGAACGGTTTCGGTTCAAGGCTTTAAATTTTGGCGCCCTGGTCAGTATTCCCCTCGTCAAAGACCGCCGGCTGGTCGCGGTCTTTAGCGTGGTGCAGTCGTCGCCCCGCCAGTGGACATCCCTTGAACTTTCGTTGATTCAAGCGACAGCCGAACGCACCTGGACTGATGTAGAACGAGCTCGGGTCGAGGCCGCCCTGCGAGAATCGGAAGCAAAATACCGCACCCTATTCACGTCCATTGACGAAGGCTACTTTCTCGTCGATGTGATTTTTGACGACGACAACCAGCCCGTGGATGTCCTTTATCTCGACGCCAATCCATCGGCTACTAGAATGGTGGGGCACGACTTTGCCGGACAGCGGCTGAGCGAAATTGACCCAAATTATGAATTTTACTGGTACGACATTTTTGGTCGCGTGGCCAGTACAGGGGTGAGTCAGCGGCTAGAGCGGTACGCCGAGCCTGACAAAAAATGGTACGACTTCTACGCCTTTAAAGTTGGCGAGCAAGACAATCACCGCGTTGCCGTCGTCTTTCAAGACATTACCGAACGCAAGCGCCGAGAAGCAAATGCCGCTTTTGTAGCCGCGATCACGGAAGATTTTTCCCGCCTTTCCTCTGCCGACGAGATTATGCAGGCCGTGGGGGCAAAAGTTGGCGCTTACCTCAACGTCTCAAGCTGTCTCTTTGCCGAAATCAACGAAGCGCAA
>DASQNN010000547.1:0-7533 GCA_035644955.1 Nodosilinea sp.
GTAGGTCCAAAAAGCGGTTAGAATGGCTGCCACTAAAAACAACCCCGTTAAGCCGTGCAACAGACGAAACAGAAGGGGTTGATAGGGCTGTGTCGGTTTCATGTAACCGCAATAGATAGATAAATAGCTAGAGGTCTTTTACAGCCGTCGCTACTAAGATTGGAACATCTTTACAAACAGTCTGTAAGGGACAGCTTATAGGCCAGTTTGCCTTCTAGCTTTGGCCGTTAGCCTTAGAAGGTCCCAGAGCAAACTGGCCAAAGCTATAACTCCATTTCGCCTGATCAACGCCCTGGTCGAGCCAGCCTCCCTACCCAAAAATCCACTGGTTGAGCGCTCCCAGAGGGCTTTGCTGTTGCAGAAAGCGGCGGGCACAGTTGCGACCAGGCATACCCGAAATAGAGCCACCGGGATGGGTGCCTGCTCCGGTCAAAAAGAGGTGTTCGATCGGGGTTTGGTAATTGGCAATTTCTGGCAGGGGGCGAAAGGGCATCATCATGTCCATCGTCATGTCGAAGTGGTAGTAGTTGCCTTTTTCGACACCGAGCCGTTCGCTAATTTCGGCTGGGCTTTCGACCCGCCGAGCAATGATGGCTGACTTGAGGTTGGGAGCGTAGGTGGCCAGCTTGTTAAGGACGCGATCGGCCACCTGATTTTTGCGCTCCTCGGTCCAGCCGGTGCCCTTTACCCCGGTGCCCTCTGCCCCTTTGATGGCGTAGGGAGCAAAGAACTCAATCCATAGGGTGTGCTGCCCCGGCGGTGCCAACGAGGGGTCGAGCACGGAGGGAATCACCGCATACATTGACGGGTTTTCGTCGGGGATGCGGCCAATGTGGGGATCGCTGTGGGCTAGCTCCACATGATCGACCGAGTCGGCAATTAAAACGGCCCCCGTCCAGTAGTCATCGCGGTGTTGGTGAAACTCAAACCGGGGCAGCTCCGACAGGGCACAGTCGATTTTGAGAATGGCGTCGTTGTGGCTGGTAACGCGCCGCTCGATGCGATCGCGCAACTGGGCATCAGCCCTATTGATATCGGCGGCATCGACTAGCTGCAAAAACACCCGCTTGGCGTCGAGGCTAGAGATCACTCCCTTGCTGGCGCGATACTCCTGACCGTTTGCCCCTCTTACCCCCTCAGCGCGCCCCTTGTCGATCAGAATTTTGGTGACCGGTTGATCGGTCAAAATCTTGCCGCCCAGACTGGTTACTAACCGCACCAGGGCGGTTGTCAGGGCTCCGGTACCGCCTCGGGGGCGGGCTACTCCGGGGTGGTGGCGCATAGCCATCATCATGCCGCCAATGGCGCTGGTCTTTTGTGAAGGCGGCACGCTGAGTTCTGAGGCCAAGCGGGCCAGGGGCGCCCTCAGAAATTCGGCCTCAAAGGTCTCTTCAATTACATCCTCGGCGCTGGTAAACAGGGTGCGAATCAAATCGAGGTTTTCTCGATCGGAGCCAAGCAGCGAAACCAGGTCTTTTAGATTTGTGAGGCTGTAGTTGGTGAGAATATCGAAAATTGATTTAGGTGGCGCATTAAAGATAGGGGTAACCGCTGAGGTCAGACGATCCCAAAAGTCGGTGTATCCCTGATACTTCTGGGCATCCCTGGGGCTAAAGCGGGCAATCTCTTGACAGGTTTTCTCTACCGACTTGTGGGCAAAAAAGTACTTGCCATCGGGGTGGGGGCAAAAAACTAGCGGGTCACAGAAAAGATACTCCAAGCCATACTTATGTAGCTCTAACTCCTGCACCACCGGCCCCAAATGAATGAACGCATGGTCAATGGCGCACAGATTAAAGTGGAAACCGGGGGCTTGCTCCGGCATGATCTCTTCGGTGGTGGCGGCACCGCCCGGAGTGGAGTTCTTTTCCAGCAGTAAAACCGAGTAGCCTGCCTTAAGCAAATAGGCGGCGCAGATTAGGGCATTGTGACCTGCCCCAATCAAAATAACGTCATAGGTTTGCATAGAGGGGCTGCTCAATTAGCCAGCATTGGGGTTAAGTTCAATCATCCGCCCAGTGGTATAGGTACCAATCGGGCTCCAAAGTAAGTAGGGCACGAGCAGCAGGGCGGCAGTCTCTGAAATTTGAAAAACCGCTAGGATGAGCAGAAAGCCTAAAAGTACGCCCAGCCCGCCCAACACTGTGCCCACTTTTAAGCTTCTAAACCAGAGGGTGGCGGGAATATAGGCCACTGTAATGGCTTCGACTAATAGGTAAAACCCCATCAGTAACCAGGTTTTAGGACTGCCGGGATCATCTTGCCAAACGAGGGTTGCAGAGATGGCTCCACAGGCAAAGATAACAGTCCAAATCAAGGGAATTGCGGGCTCAAAGAATAACCATCGGGGGCGATCGAGGCGCATGCCCCAGAAGACGTCGCGGGGCCGAATGAAACTGCTACCTAGGGCAACCAGGAAGGTTATTCCTCCAATTACCATCCAACTGTTTAACATATTAACGTCGGGATTTGAACGGCATAAAATTTGTTCAAAAGCCTAAGGCAAAGAAAAGCCTTACTAATAGGTATTATTCCAATCCTGTTGGCCACAGACGTCAGTCTTTAGTCGTACTTTAGGAGGGGCTTAAATTCGTTTGGATGATGGTGCCCTTGGATAGCGCATTCAAGGCTATTTCAGGCGTTGCTGAATTGAGGCATAAATTTGGGGAGGGCATAGGCGAAGCCAAGCCAGCGGCTTTACGACCGTTTGCCCCTACGCTCGATGCTGCAGTTTTGATTTATAGCTATGCCCCAGCTGCCGATATCGCATTCCAAATCTCCAGTTGAAACAGGTCAAGGCTGCCAGTCATAGCCCCCTCACCCCGGTTCTCCCAACAGACCCGCTGACGGGCCTACTGGGAGAACTGCTGGGGGATGGGAAAACGAACGGGCCAGAATTTAGCGACCCGAGAGCTTTTTGATTAGCCAATCTGACAGGCTGGGTATGGTGAGATGGTTAAAGTCGCCATCAATTTGATCGGAGTCCGGCCTGGGGTCAAACAGGCCATCGGGGGCCTGGGCCGTTTTGAGATCGTCCGTGCGCTGGCCGCCAAAGCCAATCTGAGTCAGCGCAAAGTCTAATAACCCCGGCGACAGCCGCTGGCCCAAATCTAGCAGTCGGCCCACATCGCCGACGATATAGTCGCGGATGGGGTTTTCGGCGGCATAGAGAATGGCGTCGGTAACCAGGCGCGGCTCGTAGTAGGGGGGAATGCCCGTGGGCTTCACGCCAACTTTAGTGCGCATGTTGTTGTAGAACGGGGTGTTGATCACCGCTGGCTTAATGCTGGTGACGTTGATGGCATGCCCCTCGTGCTCTAGCTCCACCCGCAGCGATTCGAGAAAGCCCTCTAGGCCGTGCTTGGCGGTTGAGTAAGCGCTCTGCAGCGGCAGCGCCCGTCGCCCTTCCATCGAGGAAATGGCGATCAGCGAGCCGCGACCGGTTTGCTTCAGGTGGGGCAGGGCAACCTTGGCCCCATAGACCTGGCCCATGAGGGTAACGTCGATTACCCGCCGAAACTCTTCTATGGTCATGGATTCAAAGGGGGCAAGTATGCCAGCGGCGGCACAGTGAACCCAGGTGTCGATGCGACCAAAGGCGGCAATGGCCGCATCGGCGATCGCATTGACTTGATCAAAGTCAGCCACGTCGGCGGTGACGGCGATCACCTGACCGCCCAACTGTTGAATCTGTCGCTCTAACGAGGCTAACGCGTCCTGGCTGCGCGCGGCCACGACAACCTTCGCGCCCCGCTTTGCTAACTCTAGGGCGGCATCGCGACCGATGCCGCTAGAGGCCCCCACTACGACGACGACCTGCTGATTAAGTGGCTTAAGCTGCATGCAAACTCTCTAAATTTTCTAGACTAAAAAAACGCAATCAAGAAACGTGGGTCTCACCGGGCCCCACAATGCCAACCTTGTGGCGAAACATGAGTTCGCCGCCGTACCAGCCGCTGACCAGCAAAAACGTAGCCACCACCGAGGACAGAATGAGTCCGGTTGGCAAAATGCTGCCTTCTAGGTTGTTCAACCGGATAAAGAAATTGCCAATCGTCAGCACCAGAACCGAAACGTTGAGCACCATGTGCACCCACCCGGCCCGACGGGCACGCGCCCGGGGAATGCGAACAAAGTCAACCATGCCCGTCACCGCAGCACCTACCGCCGTCAGCAACCCTGCCACAATCAGCAACATCGAGGCCTGGGCCCAAAACTCGCCTTTAGTCAACCAGTAGCCCAGGTCGGTGCCCATCGCACCGCTGAGAAAGGCGATCGGAAAAATCACAATAATGGGGTGGATGGGATGGCCAAAAATAGCCACAGTGCTGGTAATGCCCGTACCGTGATACTCTGTGGCGCGGCTGTCAATCAGGGGTGGAATATTGGGATAGGGAACATCAGTGCGCTGGTTGTTGGGACGCGTTTCTTGAGTTTCCATAATGCCTCTTAGGTACTAACGAACGGTTTAAGGCTCAGCGATCGCCTGAGCCGGTGGTGATGACAAAACTACCCTAATCTCAGCAACATTTACCCCCATCGAGAGAAATAAAAGCTGTAGATTGGCAGACTCAATGGCCCCACGTTTCATCGCTATAGACTTTCACCGCCACAGAAAAAGTCACCGCGGCCAATCTAAAAAGCAACCCGTTTTGGTCTTGCCCATTTTTAGTCAGACGTAGTGCTCTCTGGCCAAAAATTTAAAGGTGGGGATATTTGGAGGTGTATCTGGGCGGAGTATTACCCTCGAAACAAATTGTTAGCACGTTTAAAGACAAAAGAGACTAGCTTTAAACGTTATGGCAAGTACACCAAGGCTGCAGAACGATGGAAAAAGGATTTCCCTATAAGGATTGTAAACATTGGCCTAGTCTATTTCTTCTTCCTTAGGGAGTATTTAGCGGCCACAGGCCTAGGTTAGTTCCGTAATCCTCTTACGGTGTTCTGTCAGTGTCGTCACCCAAAGCTTTTGGACAGGTTATGTCAGCATTGGCATAGCCTGTCCAAAAGGCAAATCTCGGGCTCCTTTGAATTCCTAGCCTAACCAATTTCCTAGGGTCAGTTTGGGGGCGTGGTTACAGCACTTTCAGCACTTTAGCTTCGTATTCGGGTAGATCTGTAACCAAGACCCCGTCGTTGACCTCAACATCGTAGTTGTTGGTCCACTCGTGCCAGGTGCCATTGTCGGGAAAGTTTTTGATTTCGTAGTCAGCCAGAAAATTTTCCGAAAAATTGACTACCACCGCTACCCGCGATCCTTCATCATTCCAGCGAACGTAGCCAAGTACCTTGCTCTCTGGGTCTTCGTGGAAAAACTCGACGTTTTCGGTACGCAGGGCATGGGTTTCCTTACGGAGGTTAATCAGGCCGCGATAGTACTGAAACAGGCCACGGTTAGAGTCGTTTTCAAGCAGGGTCCAGTCGATTTTGACCGATTCTAGAGACTTGTGCTTGTAAGAGCCAAACTCTTCTCCCATCCAGATCATGGGTACGCCCATGGCGGTCATGACCAGGGCAATTCCTAACTTAGCTCGCTTAAAGGCAGTCTCATCAAAAATTTCGTGGTTGGCCAACTGCACCATCAGCTGATCGTGGTCGTGGTTGCTGAGATAGGTAATGGCATTGACAGCCCCTAAATAGCCTGACTGCTTTGCATCGACCAGCTCTTTTACCGTCTCTAGGCTCGTTTCCTCTCCACATAGCATAGGCACTAGCTGGTGCAGAAAACCATCGCGCCAGCAGGCATCGAGGGGGCCGTCTAAATTGGTGGCGTCGGGAGACTCTGGAATAAGCTCGCCGATGTTGTAAAACGGTTTAGGCTGAGCATCGAGAGCGTTTTGACTGGCTAGTTCTTTAAGGAAGTCAAAGTGGCCCATCTGGCTAACGGCATCAAATCGAAAGCCGTCAATGTGGTATTCCGAAATCCAAAAGTGCAGAACATCTTTCACAAATTCCCGAGCGGGGCATAGGTTTAGATGTTCGTCGTAGTGGTCGTAGTCAAATTCTGGCCCCCAGTTATATTCGGGATCTTTAGGCTCTTGGCGATACCAGTAGCTGTAGTCAATTTTGGTGAGTGGAGCCTCGGAGCCGGAGTGGTTGAGAATAATATCCAAAATGACGCGAATGCCGCGGGCGTGGCATTCGTCGATCAGTTCTTTGAAGTCTTTGGTGGTGCCGAGAGCAGATTCGACGGTGAAATAGTGGTGGGTATTGTAACCCCACCCTTGCTCGCCAGGAAATTCTTGAATTGGCATGAATTCAATGGCGTTGATACCCAAGTCGCATAGGTAGTCGAGCTTTTCGGTAACGTGCTTAAACTGTCCTCGGGGGTAGGGATCGTTCTCTCCGCCGGAAAAGTCACTGACCAGGATTTCGTAGATCACCAGCTCTTCGTTTTGAGGCAGCCCTTTGTCATCGTGCTGCCAAACAAAATCATCGACGATAGGCATACCATCTTTAATCTGTAGTAGAGCCTGTTGGTTAACCTCATCTACGTTGGTTGCCTTGGGGTCGATGACCTCAATCCACTCGTCTGGTTCTAGAAAAAAGCTTTTAGACTGAACCCGAAATTTGTAGCTGTAGCTACCATCATCTAGATCGACCTGGGTGCGAAAATAGCCATCTTCTCCTTTTTCCATCGGAATGTCTTTTCCATCGGCAAAGGAGCCGGTTAAAACTACGCCCTCGTTATAAGGAGCGAACAGCTTAAACTCAACGGAGCTGGCCATAAATTTCCTTTTTTCTTTTTAATGTCAGGCCAAAGCTGCTGCTTTCCACCTATCCTTAGGCAGAAGTTGTTAAGTAAGCTTACGTCTCCCTCAGAATGAACCCTGACGTTGGGCTTGATTGCCCGGGTTGTCTGCCCAGCAAGAGTTGACCGGTTTGGTGGTGGGCTTAGGGTGTACGCAGGTTAGTGCGATCGCCAACGCCGGCCTCTGCCTCGTTGGCGATCGCACTACACCCGTCTCTCCCTAGCGACTAGCTAAAGATCTCAAGCCCTCCAGCGGCGAGAACGCCTGCGATCGCAGCGGCAGCCAACGACGTCACCGCCGTGCCAAACAGCCACCAGGCGGCGGTGGCAGCCGTTTTGCGAACTTCTTTCAGCTGCTCTTTGGCTTCCTGCTTGAGGGCACGAATCCGCTTTTCAGTTTCTTCCTGAATCCGCTGGGCCTGGTGCAGGGCGCTGTCGCGGGCGGCTTCGATCTGGTCGATGACCTGGTTGACCTGCTCCTCGGAGATGTCGGTACGGGTGCTGAGCAGGGCAGTCAGGGTATCGCGATCGAACTGACCCAGGCGCTGGGTGAGGGCCTCAAAGCCAGCGCTCGGATCGTTAAACAGGGTTTTCATGTCGCCCATGATGGCGTCGTAGTTGAGCTCGGGCCGATCGAGGGCCTCGGAGTAACCGCGCAGACTGTCGGCCAAGTTCTGGGCCGTAGATTGCACCGTCTCCTGCACCTGATCTTTGGCCAGCTTGGCCTGGCGCAGAATGTCGTACCGCACGGCCTCTATCTGGTCGATCATCTGGTTGGCGTC
>DASQNN010000548.1:0-2712 GCA_035644955.1 Nodosilinea sp.
TCTGCAACCCCTAATGGCTGCCAATATCGACACCCTGGTCTACGGCTGCACCCACTACCCCCACCTGGCCCCGGTGTTAAAGTCAATTTTGCCCAGCACCATGCGGTATGTAGACCCCGCCATCTCCATGGTGGCTGCCGCAGCCCAAGAGCTCGACGCCCTGGGGCTGCGCAGCAGCAGCCCCGCCTGGTCGACGGAGTTTTATGTCAGCGGGTCGGCCACCGACTTCAAGCAGCTCGCTGTGCAGTGGCTAGGTCACCAGCCCAAGGTCGTTCAAATTCGACTCCCGGAGTTGGCCGCTCAGCCCAAGGGTTAAGCGTTCCTAGCCCTCGGAGCGACGCGAACCGCTCGCCCGCTTAGCTAACAGCAGCAGCGCCCCGTAGACCACCAGCAGGTAGGCAATCGCCAATAGAGGAATAACCCATAAAGAGGAAGCGTAGGTCATGGCCAGGGAAGATGAGTGAGGAATGAAGCCCGTATCCTTGGCGGGCGACCTGGGTTCAAAAGCAGCCCAAAGGGTGCAAGAACTCAGCCCTTCTGTGCAGAAGGAAATTTGCTCGCCGAATATTGGGGGTGAGATGTCTCACCCTTAAATCCATAAAAACAACCTGGCACCTAGTGAACAGGTGGAAAACCACCTGGCGCCGAGATCAACTCAAATAGCAAACAAGCAAAAACTTGGCTAAATGCCTTCTAGTAACTTGCTTGTTTTCTTGAGAAATTCTTAATTTCAGTCTATCACGGGTTTCCTGAGCCGGAGGGTAGATTTAAGCCCTAAATTCGGCATAAATTGAGGCCAGTTTGCGCGATCGGCGATTGCCCCTCCTGCTGCCCCCTGCGATCGCGGTAACAACTGCCCCCAGGGCCGCTGCCTCAAAGGTTTCGGCTTTAGGACCAAACCAGCGCTGGGCGTCGGTTTGGGGCTGTGGCAAAGGAAAAACCCCGGTATTTGCCAATACTGCCGCCGGGGTTGCCTTAGAATGAGGATAGAATATGTAAAAATTCGTAACTTTACCGCTCTTGCCGGGGTCTATGACTTCAGTAACTTCTCTTTTCGCGCCGGTTGAGTCCGACCTTGACCTGATGACCCAGAATTTAAAGGGGTTAATCGGGGCCCGGCACCCCATTTTGTCGGCGGCGGCAGAACATTTGTTTGGAGCCGGGGGCAAGCGGTTGCGCCCAGCTATCGTGCTGCTGATGTCTAGAGCTACCCTTCCAGGACAAGAGATAACGGCCAAGCACCGCCGCCTAGCCGAAATTACCGAAATGATTCACACCGCCAGCCTGGTCCATGACGATGTGGTGGATGAAGCCAGTCTGCGGCGCGGGGTACCCACCGTGCACAGCAGCTTTGGCAATCGCATTGCGGTGCTGGCAGGCGATTTTTTGTTTGCCCAATCCTCGTGGTACCTGGCCAACCTCGACAACCTGCGGGTGGTGAAGCTGCTCTCCCAGGTGATTATGGACCTGGCCGAAGGCGAAATTCAGCAGGGGCTTAACCGCTTTGACACCAGCCTCTCCCTAGAGACCTACCTGGACAAAAGCTATTTCAAAACCGCTTCGCTGATGGCCAATAGCGCTAAGGCCGCAGGGGTGCTCAGCGAGATGCCTGAAACGGTAATTGAACAACTCTACGCCTACGGCCGCCACCTGGGGCTGGCCTTTCAGGTGGTTGACGACATTCTCGACTTCACTAGCTCTGACGAAGTGCTGGGCAAGCCTGCCTGCTCTGACCTCAAAAGCGGTAACCTCACGGCCCCGGTACTTTATGCGATGGCAGAGCATCCCTTTATCACCACTCTGATTGAGCGAGAATTTTCTGAGACCGACGACTTTGACCAGGCCATTGAGCTGGTGCATCGCAGCAGCGGCATTGGGCGATCACGTGAGCTGGCGGCTTACCACGCCCGCCAGGCGGCAACCTGCCTAGAGCACCTGCCGCCCTCCTCCGCCCGCCAGGCCCTGCAAGACTTGACCAGCTACGTGCTGCGACGTATTTCCTAAAGGCACCTAAAGGCAAGCTATGGGCCAAGAGATTGAGCGCAAGTTTTTGGTCGTGGGCGACGGCTGGCGCCGCGCCGCTGAAGGAACGCTGATTCGCCAGGGCTACATTCCCACCCAGAACGCGCGCACGGTAAGGGTGCGCCAGGCGGGCGATCGCGCCTACATTACCCTCAAAGGCCCCGCCGTTGGCCTGGTGCGCCCCGAGTTTGAGTACCCCATTCCCCTGGAAGACGCCCAAACCATTCTAGAGACCCTCTGCCAGCCGCCCCTGATTGAAAAGACTCGCCACCGCCTGCCCCTGGGACCGGTAGTGTGGGAAATAGACGAATTCTGGGGTGACAACCAGGGGTTGATTGTGGCTGAGGTTGAGCTCACCGATCCAGACCAGGTGGTAGAGCGGCCCGATTGGCTCGGCACCGAAGTCACTGACGACCTCCGCTACCAAAATTCCAACCTGGCCCGCCACCCCTTCACCACCTGGGATGCCTAGAGGGCTTTGGTACAAGCTCTCAGGCGTAAGGGTTTAAGGTGTACAGTTCAGGGCAGACCTTAAACCGTACACCTCACCAATACGAAATCCGCCTTAAGAAACCCCGGTTCAAAACAGGGATTACGTAGGGGCATTGCAGTGCAATGCCCCTACAAACCGGGTGTAACCAAATAGGATTCAGTGTAACTCGGTAGGTGTCCTCGATCGCGGATTCCCTA
>DASQNN010000549.1:0-2396 GCA_035644955.1 Nodosilinea sp.
GGCAGGTAGTCGAGCAGAGATGCAGGTTGTGAGAAGGCTAGCCCCAGCCAGCGGCGGGTGCCTTCGGGAATGATGCCGCTTTCTAAACCCTCTTGAGCCGCTTCTGAAAGCAGGTCACCTAGCTTGCCCTGTTGGCGCAGGTGTTCGATGATCACCGAGCCGTACTGGGTAGGCGTGAGTACCAGGTGGTCGATCGCATCGAGGGAGCGCTGAGTGGCAGGGTCAAATTCTCGCAGGCGCTCCAGTTCATCGCCAAACAGCTCTAGCCGCACCGGCAACTCTGAGGCCACCGGATACACGTCGATGATGTCGCCCCGCTGCGCCCACTGGCCCTCGGTTTCCACCACCGTCACCCGCTCGTAGCCCAGGGTAGCCAACCGCTGGCCCAGTTCCTTAAAGTTGATCTCCTGTTTTAGCTCCAGGCGCAGGCAGTAGGGTTCTAGGGCAGAGACCGGCGGCAGGTGGGGTTGCAGGGCGCGCTCCGTCGCCACGATCGCCAGCTTGCGAGCGGCAGCCTCTGCCCCGGCGGCCCGCAGCGCCAGCAAATCCGCCAGCACTTGCAGCTGTCCCCAGGTCATCTCCGACTCTTGGTCAAAAGGGTCGTAGGGCGATGCTTCGGAGGTGGGGTAAAAGTGCACCGTGTCCCAGCCCATGGCTTCGAGCTGGGTGGCCCAGCGACCGGCTTCTTCGAGGGTGGCGGTGACCACCAGCAGTGGCCGCTGCTGCGCCTGGGCCAGGGCCGAGGCCACCAGCCCCTTGGGCAAGCGGGCCACGCCGTTGAGCACCAACAGCCCCTGCTGGTCGAGCTTGGTCAGCAGTTCACTGACCAGAGGAGAGCGTTGCAGGGCACGGGTAATCGAAGAAAAGGCCATAGGAAACGCTACAGGGAAAATTGAACCAAATCCAAGTCCAGGCGTAGAGGGCGATCTGCAGAAGAACCCCAGACTCTAATCTAGACTTGATATAGAAGCACAAAAACCCCTCAACTTTGCAGCCGAGGGCGATCGCGTGATGGAACAACAGGCTCGCCTCACGTTACCTATTGTAATAATGTCCGACCTATTTACCCATACCTTGGGGCTAGTTTAGCCCTGACAGAGTGCAACCCACGGCCTGTATCCCTTACTAACAGAAACTCTGGGGGTCACGTTGAGGGCAAATCCCCGAGCTTTTAAGATGGTACTTTTGCAGGTCAGTACAACAACGTTTTCGGCTTGCCAAAACCTGCATTTACCAAAAGATGGCCAATGCCTGCCAGGATTCAAGCCAACGTCACTATAAGGGGGTTGTGAAACGGCCAAAATTACGTTTAAAAGGGTTGCTTTAGTGACGTCTAAATTGCTTCAAAAAATAAGCAAAACGACTATCGAAAATAGCCTAACCTGGTCCTACTACAATCCCTGCTGGGTATTGACAGAAACTGCCAATAGGGCAAAGCTCTTCTCCCTGTTGCTTGCGATCCCCAAAAGTTAGGTAAGTCATCCTTGGGATGGTTATGAGCTTGACCAAGAGGCGTTAATTAATAACTATGCCATTCAAATGCCCATATACACTAACAGCCCAAGAGACTTTAGACTAGGCTAAAAACAGCATCGCTGAGCAGCCGACTAGCGTCGCAAAGCCAGGACTAAAGCCGACTGCATCCAAAGGGGCCTGGGTTAATTTAATGGCTGTGTCAGCCTAAGTCCAGCTCATCATATAGTAGAGGATTGGTCGCAAAAACCTCCGCTGCTTAACCTGAACTGGCTATAAAACCAGGAGCCGATTATGTCCATAGACCAATCCGATCAAGCGATCGCTGCCGCCGCCGAACCCATCACTGCCGACGAATTACTAGCTCGCTACGCCCAGGGAGAACGAGACTTCAAAGGCATTCAGCTGGCGGGTGCCGATCTGCGCGAGGCCTCGTTAGGGAGTATTGACCTTAGCCGGGCCGACCTGATGGGCATCAATCTGTCTAACGCTACCCTGCAAAACGTCAACCTCAGCGAGGCCAATTTGGCCGGAGCCAACCTGGAAAACGTCAACCTATTTGGGGCTTTTTTAAGCGGAGCAAATTTAAGCCAGGCCGTGCTGACAGCCGCCAATTTAACCGAGGCCGATTTGAGTGGTGCTCTGCTGGTTCAAGCCAGCTTACAGGAGGCCCTGCTGCATTTGACCTGTTTTTCGGAGGCCAATTTGCAGGGGGCCAACTTAGTCGACGCCAAAATGGGCGGGGCCAGACTATGGAAAGCCAATCTCTGTGAGGCCAATCTACAGGGCGCCGATCTGTCGGATGTCAACCTCTGCGAGGCCAACCTGTGCGGCGCTAATTTAGACGCTGCCGATACCAGTGAGTGCGTGTTAACGGGGGCAACGATGCCGCCCGGCAACGTTCACGACTAGCGTTGAGGCTA
>DASQNN010000550.1:0-2122 GCA_035644955.1 Nodosilinea sp.
GGAATGTACTCGCGCTCGGCCTGGGCGATCGCCACCGTCACCGCCCCGGGCTGCCCCTCCACCCGCACCACCTGTTTCGCCACCCGCAGATTGCCGCCCGAGCCCTCTGTCGCAGCTAGAATGGCGGCGGCCTCGGCCACGCTGGGGGTCTGCACCGCCTGTTCCACAATTGTGGATGGGTTGGGCACTGGGATTTTCTTTAATTCTTCGGCGGTGAAGCAGCGCAGGGGCCACTGGCGTTCGGCGCAGAGGGCGACTAACCCCACTTCGTCGGCCTTGAGGTCGAGGCTGGCAAGGCCCGCGATCGCCCCCAGGGCAAAATGCCCGGCCCGAAAAATTCGCTCAATTGCCGCCTCAATCACAGCCTGGGGTGTGCCCCGTTCGCAGCCCACCCCCACCCACAGCACGCGTGGGTGCCACTGGGCCTTAGGCAAGCTGCTATCGGGGTCAAAGCGCCGTTGAATGGGGCTAATCCACAGTCTCGCCGCTGGGGATTTCACCGTCTCAAACACCAAGGGATGGTCTGGAGGCAGGTGGGCTTGCCAGAGGGTGGAACCAGCATCCTGAAAGACTTCGACAGGTTTGCCGTGGGCCAGCGCTGCACTCACCCCCGTCCAGTCGCCGCTGCCCTTGCTCCAGCCAAAGGGCAGCCCCAGCACATCCACCCCCGACAGACCGTGGGCCTGGGATGATCCGGTAATCACTGGCTCTGCCCCTAGCAGATGGGCCACCTGACGAGTCAGGGTATCCCCGCCGCCCTGGTGCCCGCCGCAGAGGCTAATCACCTGGGCGCCGGTTTCAGCCACCACCACCACGGCAGGATCGGTCGCTTTATTGGTCAGCAACGGCGCAATCAGCCGCACTACTGCTCCAGTGGCCAGGGCCAAGATTAGCCCATCCTGGGTGGGCCAGAGTTGGGCAATGGTCTCGGCCAGGGAGCCTTCGTAAATCTGGGCCTGAATCGCTAAAGACTCCGCTTCGGCGGCTAGGCTACGGGGCAACCACAGCTCAGCGGGGAGACCTGTGACCAGGGGCAGCAGAGCCTTGAGCCCGGCGGGGGTGACAGCGATCGCAGCAAAGGACGGCAACAAAAGACCTCAAAGAATCTGGAGTACTTAGATATTAGAAGACATCATTGCCCCAGGGTGCTGCAAGGTTGAGTTGTCTATAGCTTTGCTTTGCACCTAACGGTAGACAGCCAAGGATGGACAGCCGGGACGGCTATCCCACAAGACTTTGAACCTAAATATCCTTCAGCTCTTATGGGATAAACATCCTGCCTGTCCCGGCCCCTACCGGTCTCGGCTTAGTAGTAGTTGCCCACTTTGCGGTGGTGCACGGCGGTTTGGCCCTCGGGGTCAGACACCTTGCCATCCTGCACGGTGCAGTACACAATCCAGTGGTCGCTGACTTCCATGCGGCTGGTCACTTCGCACTCTACGTAGGCCAGGGCGTCGGCCAGCAGCGGCGAACCATTGTTGGCGGGGCGGGTGCGCACGCCGGCAAAGCGATCGGCACCGGGGGCAAACCGCTTGAGAAAGTGCTTCATCAGACCCAGGTGCTTGCCCTCTTCGAGCACATTGAGCACAAAGGTGTCGCCCACCTGCATCAGCGACTCAATGGCGCGGTCTTTGGCCACGGCCACCGTAAAGCCCAGGGGTTGAAAGCTGGCCTGGGCCACCCAGGAGGCCAGCATAGCGCTGGACAGCTCTCCCTTTTGCGCCGTGATGATGTACAGCCCGCTGCTGATGCGGCCCAGGGCCTTTTGCAAATCGGCGTCGAGGGACTTGAGCTTCTTCAGCTTGCCGGCTTGGGCCAGGGCCTGGCCCAGGTCGGTGCCCGCCTCTTCGCAGAACTGGTAAATCCCTTCAGAGGGGGTGTCTTTGATGCGAATGGGGGCGAAGGCCGAAATCAGATCCAGGTCTTGGAACTTGTTGGCCAACGGATCTACCGGTTCGTCATCGCCGCCGTAGGACTCAAACAGGCCGAGGGTCTGCTTGCCGTGCACCGCCGCCAGAATGGTGCCGAGGGTAGTCTGGGTCTCTTTGGCCCCCACCCCTGAGGTGGGGGGCATGCCAATCACCAGACCTTTAACCCGAGCCACCAGTTCCGTTACCTCCTG
>DASQNN010000551.1:0-2681 GCA_035644955.1 Nodosilinea sp.
CCCATACGCTTTCTATAATTTGTGCAGAAGCCCTTCATTAGGCAGCGGCCCATGTCTTACAAAGACTTCACCCTAGAAAAAGTTAGAAAGCAGTTTGGGCTTGCCATTGAAAGCAATCAAGACCTCTTTATCAGGGCCAACCAACCCTTGCCGCTGACTCAAGAATTCACCAACTACCTCAACTACAGCGTGCCCCTAGCCCTATCGATCAATACTGAAAAGGCCCGCTCTGAAATGGTCATTGCGCCCATGCTGGTGCAGCTCAAGCGTTTGCTGAATGACCAAATCAGCCTGTTTTCGGGGGTGGAGTTTTCGGTAGACCCTGCCCAAGACCTAGTCGGTTTTTGCGACTTCATCATCAGCCTGTCGCGGCAGCAGCTCTACATTAGTGCGCCAGCCCTGATCATCTTTGAAGCCAAGAACGAAAACATTAAAGGTGGCCTGGGTCAATGTTTGGCAGCCATGGTGGCAGCGCGCATTTTCAATGAGCGAGAAGGCCAACCCCTACCTCAGATATACGGAGCTGTCACCACCGGCAACCAGTGGAAGTTCCTCCGCCTAAGCGATCAGACGGCCTACGTTGACCAGCGAGACTACTATATTGACCAGCTAGAAACCCTTATGGGCATTTTGGTCAGCCTGGTGCAGCCCCCTCTGCCTGTGGTAACTGTTTGAGACTGAATCCGCCTTAGCTAGGCCCGGTTGGGCTGGGCAAACACCGTTTGCCCCTACGCAAGCCGCCTGTTTGGAATCGGGGTTATGTGATTCGGATTTGTTATGAAATTTTGGAGACCGCTGTAAAGCATTCTTCTTGGGGTAGGCACTGTCGACCCAGCCTCGTCGAGGTGGGGCAGTGTTGATATCACTAGCCCACGGCGAACTCGGTGAACTGGCGCTTAAAGGGGGAGTGAAACCCCAGCACAATGTCGTGCTTGGGCACGCCGCGATCGACCAGTTCGTTGGCGATGCCGCCCTCGGTGCCGTCGTGCTGGATCCAGATTTTGCCGTCTTTGATGTCGATGTGCAGCACGCAGCCGTAGACCCGGTGTTTGTTTGACCAGCCTACGTGGACGACCTGGTAACGATCGCGATCGGTGTCAAAAATCGCTTCAGCGTCAACCGCTTCGTGGTTGGCTGTGATATTGCTGTATGCCTGTAACAACTCCTGAACGAGCTGGCGGTAATGGGTTACATCTGCCATTGGGTAACGCGGGGAATCGCTAAGGTAGCTCCATTCTAGGTCTGCCAGCCTCCTACAGATTTCTTGAGCTTACGAATACTATTGGGTAAACGCAGACCTGAGTTGCCCTAATGTCAGTATCCAAGCCAGTTCAAGCCCTGTTTAAGTGGACACCTTCAGGGCTGGGGGTATTTCTCACCGGGCATTATCTGTTGAATCAGGATGTGGTGCAGACGGCCCTCGCCGCCTTTTTTACTGGCCTCACGGCCCTGTGGGTGAAATTTAGCGACGGCTTCATGAAAGAAGCCGAGCAGCAGGCCGAAAAAGCCGGGGGCAGCTTTGCTCAGTGGATGTTTGCTCTCTTGGGCACCCTGGGAGCCGCCGTCAAAAAACGCGTTACTCAGCTTTGGTGGGAACTGACTTCAGACTTTGAAGGCAAATATTACAAGCGGTTAGAGTATGTCTGTCGCCGCTTTCAGACCCAGGGCTTAGAGGCCGACAAAGACCGAGTGCTCAACTTGCAACAGGTGTTTGTGCCCGTGCAAATTTGCCAACGCAGCCTGGCCCGCACCTCGCCTAACCTGCTGCGTCGGCTAGAGGAACGGGAAGAATCCTTACGCGGCAAAGACATCGGCGATTTTTTGGCCCTGATGGGTCACGAACCAGACTTTCGCCGTCTGGCCATTCTGGGCGCACCAGGGTCAGGCAAAACCACCATGATGCGCTATCTCACGCTGATGTATGCCGCCCGCACCCCGCGCAAGCTGCACCCCAACGCGCCCCAGTTTATTCCGGTGCTGCTGTACCTGCGGGATGTATACCCCACCATTTTGCAAAACCCCGACCTGCCCCTGGCCGACTTGATCACTGATTGGGCCAAAAAGCTGCAAACCACCGACCCGCTGAAACCGCCCACGGGCTGGTTTGCCAAAAAGCTCAGGCAAAACCGCTGCCTAATTTTGCTCGACGGGCTAGACGAAGTGCCAGACGAACGCGATCGCCAGCAGATTAGCCACTGGGTCGATCGGCAAATGTACGAGTACCCCGACACTCCGTTCATCCTGACCTCGCGGCCCTTGGGTTACGAAAAAGCCCAGCTGAAAGAAGACGTGATGGTGCTGGAGGTCGAACCCATGACCACCGAGCAAATCCACACCTTTGTGCGCAACTGGTATCTGGCTACTGAAGTAAAAAGCCAGGGCGGCGAAGTCGATCTGGGCATTCGTGAAGAAGCCGAACAACAGGCCAATCGACTGATTGCCGAGATCGACCGCCAGCCAGCCCTCGCCGAAATGGCCAGCAACCCCCTGCTGCTGACCATGATTGCCACCGTGCACCGTCGCCGCGCCAGCTTGCCCCTCAACCGGGTAGAGCTATACCGCGAGATCTGCTATGTGTTGCTCGAAAAGCGCCAGCGGGCCAAGGGCATGACCGATGTGCTCACCGCTGATCAAAAACAGTCGGTGCTGCAACCCTTGGCTCTCGACCTGACACAGCGCAA
>DASQNN010000552.1:0-2831 GCA_035644955.1 Nodosilinea sp.
TGGGTGTAGTGGTACCAAAACAGCAGGTCGGCCCCCATCTGCACCTCCGCCAGGTTGTAGACGGCAAGAAAGTGCAGATTATTCAGCAGGCTAATTAGGTCAGCAAGCACGGGCATCTGGTAGCAATCGACCTGCCAGTACTGCCAGTCAAAGCTGTCTGGAATGTTGACTTCTAAATAGCGGGACAGCTCTAGGGAGGGGAGCGGCTGGTCGTCTACCGTGGGCAGCAGAAAGGTGCGGGGAGTGATGAAGGACGCTAGGGAGCGGCGATCGGGGGATTTTAGCCCCAGCTCATCGGTAAGCACCGCCGCCAAATCGGCCTCGGGCAAGTGTTGAGGATGGGTGTGGGGCGATCGCTTG
This sequence comes from Nodosilinea sp., assembly GCA_035644955.1. Lineage (GTDB taxonomy): Bacteria > Cyanobacteriota > Cyanobacteriia > Phormidesmidales > Phormidesmidaceae > Nodosilinea. The sequence goes on from DASQNN010000552.1 coordinate 361, forward strand.
CGACGGCTTTTTTGCTCCGTTTCGACCCACAGGCAAAAGGCCCCCGTCTGCACAAAGTCGGTGGCGGGCTGAGGTATCCAAGTGCCATGGAGGATCTGCATGGCTATATCCTGGCTTCACGGATTTGGATGATCTTACCGGGTTAGCCCCTAAAAATCGAGAGCCTGGTGGCAGATGGGTGACTAGCTCCCCCTCGGCAAGCCCCGACTCGACTGCGGCGGCAGCGCTGCGGGGGCGATCGCGATTATGATCTAACCGCAGACCCTAGGAGATTGCTCCCATGTCAGCTTTGTTCAACTCACTCAAGCGTTTTGGTCTGGCCCTTTGCCTGATTGGCCTGGCCCTGGTGGCCTGCCCCGCCGCCGCCTTCGCCCTTGGCACCCAGGCCGACCTGATCGACAACAGCGGCAAACCGATCGGCACGGTGCAAGTCGAGCAGGGGCACAAAGGCGTGTTGATCACCCTTAACGCCCAAGACTTGCCTCCCGGCTACCACGGCATGCACTTCCACGCCGTGGGCGACTGCTCTGATTTAGCCGCTTTCAAGTCGGCGGGCGGGCACGTCAACCCCTTCGATACACCCCACGGGTTTCGCAACCCCGATGGCCCCCACGAAGGCAATTTGCCCAATCTGGTGGTCGCCGCTGACGGCACCGTCGAAGTCGAGCTATACAGCGACCTGGTGACGCTGGATTCAGGAGCCGCTAAGCTGCTGGATGACGATGGCACGGCGCTAATTATTCACACCGACAAAGACGACCACTATTCTCAGCCCATCGGGGGTTCCGGTGGGCGCATTGCCTGTGCCGTGATTGAGTGAGCCCGTTGTAGCGGTGAACGGCACTGGCTCAAGGCTGGGTGGTGGGCAGTGCCCGCTGTAGATCAGGGGTTATAGGGATGTCATGGAGAAGCTGGTTAAACCCGGGGGAGGTCAGTATTTTTCAGCGGATTTGGCGGCCGTGGGCGGGGGGGGTGGTTCTGGTGCTCATCTTAATCGCTCCTGGTGCCAGGCTTCAGGCTCAAGACGACGCTGGCCCCGAAGAGCCTTCCCCAGCACCGGCCTTACCTGCCCCTACAGGGGCCTTACCTGCCCCGACCGAAGACGGAGTGTTCTTTGCCGATGTGCTGGTACGGGGCCAGCCGGTGTTTCAGGTGGGCAGCTTGACGGGGCTAAGCGCCAGCGATCGCGCTGCCATCATCAACCGCCGCATTGCTGGGCTGCTGAATCAGGCTCAGGAACTCGAACCTGTCACCGTACAGGTCGATGACGATCGCCAGATTGCTCTGCTGACGGTAAATAACCGGATGCTGATGACGGTGACCCAGCAGGATGCCGCCGATTTTGGCCTCACCGTTGAGGAGATAGCAGAGCAGTGGGCCGATCGCCTCAATCAGGTGCTGGCCCAGCCCAACTTAGTGGTTGACGTACTGCAGCGGCTGAATGGGACGGCTCGGCAGCTGGTGAATGACACGATTGTGCTGTTGCCGTCGCTGGTGGGGGCGATCTTACTGGTGGGCCTGACCTGGATCGTCGCCAAGGGCGTGCGGCGGGTGGGGGTGCTGTGGGCAGAGCAAACCGAGGGCGATCGCGGCACCGAAATTTTGATTGGCCGCCTCTGCTACGGCGGCGTTTGGGTGTTGGGCAGCGTAGTGGCACTGGGGGTGCTGGGCCTCAACTTCGGCACTCTGCTCGGCACCCTGGGGCTGACCAGCGTGGCGATTGGCTTTAGCCTGCGGGACGTGCTTAGCAACTATATTTCGGGGGTCATTTTGCTGGCGGCCCGCCCCTTTCGCATTAGCGACCAGGTGGTAATTGGCAACTACGAGGGCACCGTGGTGCAAATTCAGCTGCGGGCCACCACCATGCGCACCTACGATGGGCGGCTGGTGTACATCCCCAATCAGCAGGTGTTTCAAAAGAGTGTGGTCAACAATACCGACTCCCCCGTGCGCCGCAGCGATGTCGTGGTCGGTATCGACTACGATGCCGACATCAACACCGCCCGCCAGGTGATTACTGAGGCGGTTATACAGATTAAAGGAGTCGAGCCCGAGCCGCCGCCGCTGATTTTAGTGCAAGAGCTGGCCCCCAGCACCGTCAAACTGGAGGTGCGGTTTTGGGTAAATTCTCGCCGTCAGTCATTTTTGCAGGTGACTTCGGCAGCCTCTCAGGCAATTAAAGAGAGTCTGCAAGCGGCGGATATCGAAATGCCGACGGAGATCTACACAGTAACCTTTCGCGAGGGGGCGATCGATACCATCAGCGCGATCGTCGCCGAGGGGTCAGACCAGCAAGAGCCCTGAGTTGCCCTACCCAACATAGAATTGAGGGACAACGATAAAAGACCTATGGTGCCACCCTCTGCGACAGATACATTGCTGGCTGCCCCTGGTGAAAACCGCGTGGCTCTGCGCGGTATGGACTGGGTGGCCTACTGCCAGATGCGATCGCTGCTCAACGAACGCACCCG
>DASQNN010000553.1:0-4697 GCA_035644955.1 Nodosilinea sp.
GCTCTTTTGCTGCGGCTCAAAAAAGCCGCCCCCGGCCTGCGCCTCACCTTTGGGTGCAGCACCTTTGTGCCCAAGGCCCATACCCCCTTCCAGTGGTACGGGGTCAACCGCGAGGCCGAAAAGCGGCTCAAGTACCTGCAAAAGCACCTGCGCTCCAAAGGCATTGATTTTCGCCCCGAGAGCTACAACTGGTCCGTCATTCAGGCGCTGATTTCGCGGGGCGATCGCCGCCTGGCCCCCGTGCTCGAACGAGTGCGCCACTACGGCGACTCCTTGGGCAGCTACCGCCGCGCCTTCAAAGACTTTCAGGGCCAAATTCCGCCGCTGGACTACTACGTGCACGAAGACTGGGATCTAGACCAGCCCCTGCCCTGGGATCACCTGCTTGGCCCCCTGCCCAAGGCCACCCTGCAAAAGCACTTTGAGTCGGCGGGGGTGGGCGCGATCGCGGTGTGATGTGAACCGTGGCGGATCTACAGCGATAGACCCTGCTGGGCGAACAACCGTTCGCCCCTACTGCCTTATCCCCTTATCTTCCCCACGCGCTCCTTTACCGGCAGCCCAAACTATCCCTCGTCGCCACCCCGGTCACCGCATTTACCCCGTCGGCGTACTTGCACATTTTGGCGGTCTGAAAGCGATCGACGATCGCTCCCGAAAAGTCGGCCCCGGTGATGTTGGCATCGCCAAAGCTGCTGCTGGTGAGCAGAGCATCGGTGAAGATGGCGTTGGAGAGGTCGGCCCCGTCGAAAATAACGCGATCGGCGAAGGTACCCGACAGGTTGGCCCCGGCCAGGTTAGCCCGCAAAAACGACGCCTTAGTGAGAATGGTTTTGCTCAGGTCGGCTTTTTCAAAATTGGCTTCCCGCATTTCTGCGGCTGCAAAGGAGGTACCTGAGAGCTGCTTGCCCGAAAAGTCGCGAAAGCTCAGGTCGGTGAGGGTGTAGTCTACGGTGTTCTCCTGGGCGTAGGCGGCGGGGGCGAGGCCGCACCAGCCCCCTAGTACTACCATCAGAGCACAGGCTGCAGCGAGAACTTTAGGGAAGGAGGGGAGCATGGCTAAAAAAACTTAGGGAGAACTGGGGGGTGGGCAAACGGGGACAGTCTGTGCCTGCCCGAGCTACGGTGAAGCCGGGATGGGTGAAGTCAGGATGGGCACGCTTCGCTGTGCTTATCCTACAAATTTTTGGGCCTTTGCCCCACGCGGTACGCCCTAGGTATGCCTAGGCCAGGGTGGCGAGGGCTGCCTGTAAATGGTCGGGCAGACGGCGCAGGATCCGACGGGTTTTAACATCTACCGGGGCCAGGGTGACGGTGCCTTCGATGCAGGTTTCCCCACTGGCGGCGTTTTGAATGTCGTAGTGCCACACAAAGCGCACCCCTTTAGCGGGCCCCAGGCGAGCTTTGACCAGGGCGGTGTCGCCCAGGGTGAGCGATCGCCGGTAGCGCAACCCCAAATCTACTACCGGTAGGTCAACCCCAGCCTTGACCCAGTCGGCAAAGGTCAACCCGCTGTCGCTGAGATAGTTCACCCGCGCTTCCTCCATCCAGGCAATATAGGTGCCGTGCCAGACAATACCGGCGTAGTCGGTGTGGTGGGGCTGCACCACAACTCGGTGCTCATACCAGCGAGAATGTTCCATCCGCAAGCCCGAGGGTCGGGCAGACTCTACTACAAATTATGAATCGCGCCAAAATAGGCCCAAAACCAGTGCCTATGATGATTGAGAACACCTTAGCTCAGTTTTATATCCCGTTGAACCAACGGGTTTTAGAAGGGTGGCAGGAGGCGTGATCTCAGGATTCGGGCCAGGATTCGGGCCAGACGTTGGCTAGGGATGCCGGGCCCTGACAACCTCCCCATCGTTCCTGTCCCCAAAACGAACCCCAAAACGCAACCCCAAGCCGCAGCCCCAAGGCGCAACACTACGAGGACCTCATGATAGAAAAAATTCTTTTAGCCGACTCTGGCACCGGCAACACCGAAGCCGTGATGAAGGCGCTGATGGAAATTCCCCTGATACAGCGGGCCTCGGTAACGGTGCTGCACGTGGTGCCTTCCCAGGTATCTGCTGAAACCATGGCCGAGCGCTGGGAAACCGGGGGCCGCACCCTAGCCACGGCCATTACCAATCTCAGCCTCGACCCCAGCCGAGTTACCGCCGTGCTGCGGGAAGGGGACCCCAAAGACGTGGTGATTCAGGTGGCCGAGGAAGTAGACGCCGACTTGATCATCATGGGGTCGCGGGGGTTGCAGGGGCTGAAGGCCATCCTCGAAAATTCGGTCAGCCAGTACGTGTTTCAGCTGTCGTCGCGGCCTATGCTGCTGGTCAAAGACGACCTCTACAGCATTCGCCCCATCAAGCGGGTCATGGTGGCGATGGATAAGTCTGACTCAGCCAAAGAAGGGTTAAATATCGCTATTTCTCTCCTGCGCGATATCAAAGGCAGCGAGCTGACGCTGGTGCATACTGTGTCTAGCCTCAAGACCAAGCCCTTTGAAGTAGCCAGCGCCGACCCCAACAGCGACCCAATTTTGATGAATGCGCTGGCGGAGGTAAAACGGTACGGCATTAACTACAAGCTGGCTGCCCCCGAGGGCAAGCCCGGTCGCCGCATTTGCGAACTGGCCGAGGAGCGCAATATGGATCTAATTATTTTGGGTTCACCCGATCGCCGTCCCACCATTGCCAAAGGACTGCCCGACTTAGACAAAATCCTGGGCGAATCGCTGACCGACTTCGTGCGGGTGTACTCCCCCTGCCCGGTGCTGCTAACCCGCATGGCCGCCAGCTAGGCTGTGCCCTCTGGCAGACTGGGGTAAAACGCTAGCAAATCCTAACAGCCTCGGGTTTGGTGAGGTTTGGAGGGTTTTACCCCGGCTTAGGCCGTAGTTTGTGCCGTCATTTTGGCAGAACAGGGCCTTTTTGGCGGTTTGCCCAGACCGATCCCGAAAACAGCCCGACCGTTGGTAACTGACCGTAAAAATTCGTAATGAAAACGTTCATCAAATCGGTCTAAGTTAAACAAATGTGGCCTTTGTAATGGCAACTTTAAGCCCCAATGGAATGGGGGTTTGCTTTGTCTGGGCGAGCATTAGCTAACCGAAACTCCGTTAAAACCTCACCTTTAATTAACCCTAGAGCGAGACAGTCAGCATGAGCAGTAACCTATCCACCGAGCTGCGCGAAGGCACCAAAAAAGCCCACACCATGGCCGAAAACATGGGCTTTGTGCGCTGCTTTTTGCGGGGCGTGGTCGAAAAGAACTCTTACCGCAAGCTGGTGGCCAACTTTTACTATGCCTACGCGGCGATGGAAGAAGAGCTAGAGCGCCACAAAGACCATCCCGTGGTCTCGAAGGTTTACTTCCCCGAGCTGCACCGCAAGGCTTCGCTGGAGTCTGACCTGGCCTACTACTACGGCCCCAACTGGGCCAGCGAGATTTCGATGACCCCCGGTGGGCAGCGCTACGTCGATCGCATTCGCGCAGTGGCCAACAGCCAGCCCGAGCTGCTGGTCAGCCATTCCTACACCCGCTACATCGGCGACCTGTCGGGTGGGCAAATTCTCAAGGGGATTGCCCAGCGGGCGATGAACCTGTCTGAGGGTGAGGGCACGGCGTTCTACGAGTTCCCCGAAATCTCTGACGAGAAAGCCTTTAAGGCCAAGTACCGCGAGTCGATCGATGCGGCCCCGGTGGATGACGCTACGGTGGCAAGCATTGTGGAAGAGGCCAACGATGCCTTTGGCTTGAACATGGAAATGTTTAAGGAGCTGGAAGGCAATTTGATTAAGGCGATCGGTCAGATGTTGTTCAACACGCTGACCAGCCGTCGTCGCCGGGGCAGCACTGAGCTGGCGACCGCCGAGTAGAATCTCCGGTTTATTTCAGACCGTTGGTTCCTGTTTTCAATTACCGTAATGAGGAAGCGACTTGCCGTCGCTTCCTCATTTTTTTGGGGCGTAGGGTGCATAGCGCCAAAGGCGCGGCTCTGCCTACGCGCAGCAATGCACCACTTTAGTGTCGAGCTGTTGGTCTTAAAGCCAAGCCTACCGCTGGGGGTGTTTCGATTGCCCCCAGACCCCGTTGACCAGGGTTCGCCGCCCTGGACCCAACGGAAAGGACTGATCTGCCATCGGTTTAAACCTCTGTATTGCCAATTAGTCGATTAGCGGCTCGGGGGGCAAAGCAACGCACTGTAGCCGTGTAGGGTGGGCACTGCCCACCATTCGAACAGGTTCGAACAGGTATGTTAAAAAAACCATGGTCGGGCAAGAGGGATAGCTGAGGTTGAGGATGAAAGGGCCAGCGACGGTTTTACGAAAGCTTGTCTACGGCTGGAGCTGGCAACGGGCCAGCTTAGTTGCTCTCAGCGGGGTGCTGATGGCGATCGCGCTGCCGCCGTGGAGCCTGTGGCCCCTGGCTTGGGTTGGGCTGGTGCCGCTGTGGTGGGTGGTGCGGGCAACGCCCCAGGTGGGTGCGGCGGCGACCTACGGGTTGCTGTGGGGGCTGGTGTACTACGGCATTTCGCTGGCCTGGATTACCCACTTGCATCCGCTGATGTGGATGGGGGTGCCGTGGGGGAGTAGTGTTGCGATCGCCCTTTCTGCCTGGCTGTTCATTGTTTTCTGGGGTTCGGTCTGCATCGCCGCCTGGGGTGGCGTAGTGGCCTGGGCCGCCCATCGCTGGCCGGG
>DASQNN010000554.1:0-4591 GCA_035644955.1 Nodosilinea sp.
TTGAAGCGGTAATAGATCCCAACTGCGTTGTCAAAGGTAATATCTCGATTTCAACAGGAAAAAAGCTGTATCACGTTCCCGGCATGGAGGATTATGAGGGAACAGAAATCCATCTCGACGAGGGAGAGCGCTGGTTTTGCACAGAGGCTGATGCGATCGCTGCGGGCTGGCGCAAAGCACCGCGATAGTCATACCTTGCTGGCTTCCTAGAGTGAAGGCTGCCGTCACAGGACTGGCGGTCTTGTTATCATCCTGACATGACTGTTACCGTGGCTGTCTGCCCATGCCCGTTACCTTGGCTGCCCCTCTCAATCAAATCGTGCTGGCTCCCGGCAGCGCCATGACCGTGTCAGGGTTGAGCTGGCAGCACTACCAGCTTTTTTTAGCAGAACTAGGGGATGACCGGGCCACCCGATTGGCTTATAGCGGTGGGAGCTTAGAGATTCGGATGCCCAGTAAGCTCCACGAAATCGTCAATCGCCTGTTGAGCAAGATTATTTTTACGCTGGCTGAAGAACTAGGGCTAGAAATTGTCGATCTGGGTTCAACCACCTGGAACCGGGAGGACTTGGACAAAAGCATTGAACTTGACAGCTGTTTTTTTATTCAAAACGCCGGGTTGGTTCAGGGGTTGAACCCTGAGATTCCGCCAAGTCTACCCCCAGACTTGGCAGTTGAGGTAGACATTGCCAGCGCGTCGGATCAGAAACTGGCGATTTACCAGGCGCTTGGGGTGCCGGAACTGTGGCTTTACCGCAGCGGCCAGGTCAAGATTTTAGACTTGCGCGGTGAGCAGATCCGCGAATCAGGGAGCAGTTTGGCCTTCTGCACAATATCGGTGGAGCAGCTACAAGCATGGGTTGAGCTACGAGAAACGGGGACTGATTTAACCGTGGTCAAAGCAGTCCGGCAATTTGTTGCTATAGCCAATTAGCCTTCCCCATCTACCGCCCCAGGTAGTCCAAGATCCCTCGGGCGATGCCGTCGGCAATGCGGTTGACGGCGGCGGGGTCACGGAAGCGGGCGGCGTCTTCGGCGCCGGTGACAAAGCCGGTTTCCACCAGCACTGAGGGCATATTGGTGTAGCGCAGCACGTAGAAGCGGGCCTGGCGGACGCCGCGATCGCGCATATTGACATTGCGCAGCACCGCACTGTGAATACTGCGGGCCAGCCGTTCGCCGCTGGAGAAGTAGTAGGTCTCTAGCCCGTTGACCTCAGGACGGCTCATGCTGATGGCGTTGGCGTGGATGCTGACGAAGAGGTTGGCCCCGGCCCGGTTGGCAAACTGGGCGCGGGCATCGAGATCGACAAAGACATCGTTGCTGCGGGTCATAAGCACCGTGATGCCAGCGGCCTGGAGCTGCTGCTGCACGCGGTTGGAGATGGCGGTGTTGATCTGCTTTTCCTGGATGCCGCCGATGCCGACGGCACCGGGGTCGCGCCCGCCGTGGCCGGGGTCAATGACCACCACGGTTGCCCCTTGGGGAATGGGGGGCAGAATTGGGTTAGAGGCTACCGCTGGGGCCGAGGCGCTGAGAATTTTGGCGGGCAGGCTGGCGGCAACCAGGACTCGGTAGACCTCATCGGCCCGCTGCTGATCGCGAAAGAGTCCCACCTGTACTACATCCTGGCCATCGACATTGGTGCGAAAGGCCTCGGGTTCTACAGCGCGCACCTGTTGTAGGGTGTTGGGGCCGGTAATGGGTACCACCACGCGAAAGTGGTTGCCGCTGGGGGTGGTACCGCTGGGTGGCGGGGGCGGCGTTTGGGCAATGGGCGCGCTGGGGGTGCCGGGCCGGGCCGGTGCTGGTGCAGCCTGCGACAGGGGTGGGACGCCGGCGGCCAGGCGCACGTCTAAGGGCGCGTCGTGGGTAATGTAGACGTGGCCAAGGGGCTGGCCGTTGTAGATGCGGCGGGCCAGTTGCCAGCCGGGGTTGAGCTGGATTTTGAGGAATCCGTTGGTGCGGCCATTGGTGCGGCCAATTTCGATGGGTGGGGCGGAGCGATCGCGGGTGGGGCGAGCAAACAGCACCAGGTCGTTCTGCCGGGGCGAAATCTCCAGGCGGTACTGCACGCCCAGGTCTTGGCCGCTGATGCGCACCGAGTAGCCGTTGCCGTCGGTGCTGCGCTCGCAGGCTCCGGTAAAGTCAAAGTTCAGCAGCAGCGGGTCAACGGTGACGGCCCCAGCCCCCTGCCCCTGCTCCTGCCAGCACTGCCGCTGACTTGGAACTTGCTGCAAAATCATCAGGTTGTAGAGTGCCCCGTCGCGCACCGGGCTGGCGATGGCAATGGCCAAGTTGGGGTCGATGGGCTGCTGGTCAAACTGCTGCGCCTTGGCTAGGGGGGCTGCGGCCAGCCCCGCCAGCACCACGGCGGCAGTGGTCATTAACAGGTTCAACGGACGAGAGAGCAGGGCCATAGCGTATTGAAGCGGCGGTGTGAGGAGTGGAGTTGGAGTTTAGCGGTAGCAAGACTCCTAATGCTACTCACGATTGTGGCGATCGCAAATACCTCTTGCACGACTGAGGTGTCGCAGTTTACCAATTGTCCCTCCGCAAAACAAAACCGGCCCAGAAATGCTGAGCCGGTGGCAACGGGCTAAACTGCCCTGAACGATAAATTTTTCAGGACCTTTCTAGCGCGCGATATCTTTAAACGTCTCGTAGGCCCGCTCGGGGTGGTAGATGTGGCAGCGATCGGTAATCGTCTGCATCAGCTCCCAAGAAAACTTGGTCTCTTTCATCAGCGGCGCCCAGTTCTCTTTTAGAGCCGCGTAGGCGGGTCGTAGGTTGTAGGACGGAATACCGACTGAGATATGGTGGGGAACATGGACGTTGATATCGTGGCACAGCACCTCAATCCACTTGGGGTAGTCGCAGTGGACCGTACCCGACAGCTGTGCTTCCACCTCGTTCCAGGTGTCGCTGTAGCGAAACTGAATTTCAGGAATGGTGTGGTGCACCAGGGTGAAGGTGCTCATCCAAAAGTGGTAGCCCAACCAGGGCATAAGCCAAAACTTCACCACGCCCCAGGGGCCAGCAGTGTAGAACAGCGCCGGGAAGAACACCAGGGCGAAGAGCACTACGGCCGCAATAGAGCGCTTGACCTTAGCGCGATCGCGGGGTTCAAAGTTGCGCAAATCAAAGTGCAGCGCTCCCCAGTGAGCCAGCGACGCCAGCCACCAAAACCAGCCCCGCATGGTCCGGTAGACGAACTGCAAAAAGCTACCCGCCCCGCTGTACTCTTCTTTGCTCCAAGGTGCCCAGGCGTTGTCGATCTCCATGTCGTTGGTGTGGCGGTGGTGAACGTCGTGCAGCAGCCGCCAGCTGTGGAACGGGTAAAGCAGCGGCAGAAACATGATGTGCCCCAGCCAGTTGTTGACCCAGCGCCGATTGGCAAAGGAGCGGTGACCGCAGTCGTGGCCAATCACAAAAAAGCCGGTCAGGGCAGTGCCGCTTAAAAACCAGGCCACCGGCAGCAAAAACCAGGGAGAAAGCGCGATCGCCCCATAGCTCAGTGCCACAGCCCCTACGCTCAACAGCACCGCAGTCCAGGCTTTGCGGGGGTCTTTTTGAAAATAAGCTTTAGGAATAGTTTGGATTACCTGCTTTAGGGTCAGGTCGCCGTAAGGGTTTGCATCCGCAGCTCTAGCGGAAGGCTCAAAAATTGCAGTCAAGGAATAGTCTCCACAAACGTTAAGGTGCGCACATCAGAGCTGGACTATGTTTGCCCAAAAAAAATCTGTTCACCCCGTAGGGAGCAGAACAGAGTCTAAGCTTGATTGCAAAATCGAGCTATCAAAAAGCCAAACTAACTCAATAACTCTGATAACCGCCGCAAACAGCTTAATAGGGCAAGGATTGGCCCGCAGAAATGCTTAGTATTCCTTAACAATATATCATGCCCGACCTCCCTTGTTCGCCGAGCCGGGCGCTTTGTGGACGACTTCTGACCATTGGCGTTGATTTACGGTCTGCAATGCCCTGGTGTAACCCTAGGCAACTAGTAGTCTGCCAATCTATGGATAACTGGTTAGTAAGGGTTCAAGGTTCAAGGTTGCGGGTCTGCTGTGAACCTGAAACCTTGAACCCTGCACTCCACCATTGGTGCAGTGCAGGGTTCGACCAGTGCATTGCGCTGACGTGGTAAGGCAGCTGTCAACTCACTCGTCAAATACCGGGGGCGATAGGAGCAGCGGTAGAGCGTCTAGCGGCGGCGACGGGTAAAGCCCAGCCAGGCCAGCGCCCCGCCGATGGAGATCACCAGGGGCATAAAGGCAGCGGCGGCGCGGTAGTGTACATCCTCAGTTGAGTCGAGGCTAATGCTGTCGTAGATAATGCCCTTGTCGCCGACAGGCACGGTCCAGTAGTCGGCGTGGCTTTGGGTGTCGTCTTCGATCGCCACTTCCCAGTCGCCCGGTATAGACTCATCGGGCAAAAACGAGAACCGCCCCTCGCTGTCGGTGGTGGTGGTTAGCCAAGCCTGGTCGGGGTTGTTGGGGGCGTGGATGGTCACCGTTGCGCCCACAAACGGCTCTCCAGAACTGAATCTGGACTGGAACTCTAGCTGATTGTCGAGGGTGTAAAAGGT
>DASQNN010000555.1:0-17111 GCA_035644955.1 Nodosilinea sp.
AGCGATCGCGCCTTTCTGCCCCGTCGCCGCAGCTCAGTCACATCGTTGACGTCGAAACCCCCCAGCACCTGCCGCAACTGGGCATCGAGCCCGGTTTTCTCAATAAAGTGGCGGTAGGCGTAGGAGGTGGTGGCAAACCCCGTCGGCACCCGAACACCCTTAGGCGTCAACTGCTGAATCATTTCTCCGAGGGAGGCATTTTTGCCGCCCACCACGTGTATGTCTTCTAGACGTACCTGGTCGAGCCAGAGCACCAACTGCTGATCACGCTGCACCGAAGAGTGTTGAACTACAGACGTAGCTACCATGTCGCCACCTCAAAGGAGTACTCGCGAAGAATGTGTGACCGAAAGCTCCACTCGTGGCGATGGCTAACCTTCCGAAGTCGCTGAAGACCGGCGATTTTGCCCAGGAAAGGCCTTGCCAACGCGCCGCACATCTCTATGCTAAAAACCTGGGGATCAGCTCACAACCTTGTCTAACTTTTCGTGTCTCGAACGCAATAGATGTATACAAGCGTAGAAGCCCTCTCCACAGCGGTAGACCCTGTCGGCAGCCCCTCTAAACCACTGTTACAGTGATTCATATCCCCTCCGCAGCAGAATAACTATGGATATGGACAGTCGCGAGCTTGCCCAATTTATTGAGGCCAGAGATGGCATCTCTAAACCCTGGCTGCTGGTGCTGCTGCGGCTGGCGAAACTGAAAGAGCGCAAAGACACCACGCCCCCCGAGCTCTATATGGAAGAACTCAGCACTCTGCACAAAGAGCTGATGGGGTTGGGAGAGTGGTGGGTCGGCAACGAGGATGAACTCCTGAATCCTTAGGTGGGTGAGGCGACTAATTGCAGGACTGCCCGGCGAGAAGCCCCCTACGCCTTAAACTATTAAGAAGCGTTGCAAATGATATCGTGACCAATATTCTTTCTCGTCCCCGTCAGCGTCAAAGCGAGGCGCTGCCCCTGCGCACTCTCTGGACCGATACACTCACCGTGTTTTGGGGCGACTGGCTCGACCTGCGGGTGCGTATTCCCCAGGTGGCGGCATCGGGGCTGGTGTCGCCCCTGATCTATATCCTGGCCTTTGGCCTGGGGCTGGGCAGCGCCATCGATCAGGTGGCCACGCCCTCGGCGGGCGATACCTACCTGGAGTTCATTCTGCCGGGGATGGTGGCCCTGTCGTCGATGGTGATTAGCTTTGGCGGCACCACGTTTTCCATCTGCGGCGATCGCCTCTTCACCAAAACCTTTGAGGAAATGCTGCTCTACCCGGTGCACCCCCTGGCGCTGCACCTGGGCAAAATGCTGGCCGGCATTGTGCGCGGTTTGATGACCGCAAGTTCGGTGATTTTGGTGGCGATTATTTTTACCGGCCGCTTCTGGAGCTTCATCAACCCCCTGTTCTTGCTGCTGGTGGTGCTCAACTGCGCCGTGTTTGCGGGCCTGGGGGTAATCGTCGGGCTCAATGTCAAATCCCTGGAGAGCGTCGGCCTGTTCAATAACTTTTTGATTGTGCCGATGTCGTTTTTGGGCGGCACCTTCTTTGACCCCAGCACCCTGCCTGTGGCTCTCAAGGCCATTGTCTACCTACTGCCGCTCACCTACACCACCGTGGGTCTGCGGGCGGCGGCCTACAAACCCCTGGCCGAGTTTCCGTGGTTTACGATTCCCATTTTGGTGGTGGTGGCGGGGGTGCTGGCGGCGATTGGGGCGCGCCAGTTCTCCACCCAGCAAGATTAACTTTCCCTCATTTTTGTTTTATAAAATATTTGGGCAATCTAAAGATTATATAGATTGCCCTGTTTTTTGTTATGGAATGGAAAGAGTGGAGTAGTGTTCCTCTCGATCAGAAAAATTGGTTGCCCCTCACATCAGGAATTTATGTTATTGCTGACTCAAGTGATTTTGTTTGGTACGTCGGCAAAGCCAAGAATTTAAGAAGGCGATGGCTAGGCAGAAGTCATCATAGATATGCACAGCTCATTAGATCTCACAAAAGACTAGTACATAGAATTTATTGGAAATCATGCCCATTAGAAGGCTTAGATGAGAACGAGAGACTTTATATCTTCCTCTTCAAGCCCGAGCTGAATGATGAAAAGGTTAAAAGATACATACCATCTAAACCGGCTAATCTTCGCGAACTTCAGCGAATACTTCGAGTAATCAATAAGCCAAGCTTCTTTTATCCAGAAGTTCGCTCACTCGTTGTCGGAAGCTATTTTACTGAGCAGGAGGTTCAAAGGGTTATCATCGCTTTAAGCGATCAAGAATATGGAATTTTATATAATTCTATGAACAAAAAACGTGCTCCATCAATTCGTAAGGCATGGTCAGTCATTAGGCCAGACTGCGGTAAGCGGGAGGATCTATATGAATTTCCCTATGTCTATGTTTACAGCGTTGATAGGCTTGTGATCGAGTTTGTCCTAGGAAATAGTTTCATGGATGATTTCCGGAAAAATGTTGAGCATTACAAACAGGACTTGGAGCGTTTTAGGTTTTTAGATGTTGATTGCCAAGGACTGAAAAGGCTTGACCTTGTCAGAGAAATATCCGTACCTGAAGAAGAATCTTATGTTTCATACAACAATAAGACTTGGATAAAGAGTTTTGCTTATCTAAAATATCGGCTTAACGTTCTTGTTCCATTAGTGAATGCCGATAGAATTTCTAATAATTTATAAGAAAGAAAATTACTGGCCCTAGTAATTATTCTTCTCAGTTCTGTGAGTCTCTTGCCTTCAGCAGCGCCAGCGATCGCGCCAGCCGCGGCTGGTTTGGGTCATCATCGGACCGCTGAGTCGTGCCCTAGCTGAGCTCAAAAACCCCAAACCCAGCACCAAGTTGACCCTAGCCACGGCACCAATGGCTTGCAACCACGACAGCCCTAGAGACTGGACAAAAACAATACCTGCTACCTGAGCCAGCACCGCTGCTGTGATGAGCATCCCCACCCGTGGTCTGTTTTGACGCGGCACTGAGGGCTAGTTGTCGGTGGCAGGGACCGCAGGTGCAACGGGGTCTTCCCCCAGGGAAAAGACCTGACCATCGATGAATAGGCGGGTGATGCCCTTGGCCTGGAGGTAGGGGCTGGTGGTTTGCAGCAGGGTGCCGTCGGGCACCTTGACCACCCGCTGGTTGCGGCGCGAAAACCGCCGGGCCACGTTGTGGTTTTCAAACACGGGCAGGGTGCGCGAGTCGCCCTCGGCCTCAGGAATTTGGCCCAGTTCGGCAAAGGTGCGCAGGGGCAGCACCACCAGTTCTGACGAGGTGCGCTCGACCACCACGTAGCAGAGGGGCGGTAGTACCTCAGCGGTGAGCGGTGAAATCTCTAGGGCTTCGAGGTTGGAGGTGGCGCGATCGCCACTCTCCCAGGGGAAGGCCTCGTCATCGTCGCTGTCCTCGTCCTCGTCGTCGTAGTCGTCGCCGAGCATAGCGTCAGCGTCGTCGTCCCAGTCGTCGTCGAGGTCGACGGCGGCTTCGGCCACTACCTCAGCGTCGTCGTCGTCAGGCACCAGGGGAGCCACCGGCTGAGCCGATTTGAGCACTGGGCGGGCGGGCTTCTCAGGGGCTGCTGCAGGAGCGGGGTCGGGCAGCGAGAGCTGGGTCGATTCCGGCAGGGTCTCGGCGGCGACTTCAGGTAGCTCAGGGGCAATCTCGAAGAAACCCTCAGAAGCCTCCTCAAGAAGCACCTCAGGCTCGGGGTCTAGAGCGGCGGGTTCAGCCGCCTGCGATCGCCGCTTGCGGGTTGGTTTAGCGGGAGGGGTAACATCCTCAACGGCCAAGCTTGCCGCCTCCGCCAGCGGTGCTGGAGTCGCCACCTCAGGCTCGGGCTCGGCCGTTGTCCTGCGGCGGGGCTTGGCTTTGGCGGTGGCTTCGTCCTGGGCCACCGCATCCTGGGCCACCGCATCCTGGGCCACCTCCTCCGGGGCCACCGCATCCAGGGCCACCTCCTCCGGGGCCACTGCGTCCTGGGCTACCGGAGCATCGGCAAGCTCAAGGGCCTGATCGGCGGCCCTGTCGCTAACCCTGTCGATAACTCTATCGGGGGCCCCGCGTTTTTGCTGAATTAAAAGGCTGTACTCGTCCTCGGGCAGACTGGCCTTGAGCAGTCGGCTGATGGTACTGTTGCTCACCCCATAGCGCTCTGCCAGCGTCGATGTGGTTTCTTGGGGCTGCCGGTACAGGCTCAAGATAGAGGTCTTGTCAGCCTCGGTCAGCTTTTTGGGTGCCATGCCGTCGATTCCGTAACAATGCCATCTAACATTCTAGGGTGCCTTACCCCCGCCGCCGCCGCGTACTGCGCCGGGAATTTACAGAAACAGCATTCTCAACGACGGCGCCCAGCCCAAAGAACACCGCCGAAAACGTCCAGAAGACCTCCCACAGGCTGCCTTCTAGGTAGGTGTCAGTGTTGACGGCGTAGGCAAAAAACATATCGGCAATGTAAAGACAAAAGGCGGCGATCGCAATCAGCTTCCACGACTGCGAGTAGCGCCCGCCCCAAAAGGCCACCAGCAGCGTACCGGCAATAATCAGCAGCACAATGTCGCCAATCAGGTAGAGCAGGCCCACCACGTCAGCCAGGGGCTCCAGCCTTCTATCCAGCTGTAGCACCTGGGGCGGGGCCGACGAGGGTTCCTCGACTGCCGGCGCCGGCGTCAGATCAGAGGCGTCTGGGGCGACCTCTACCTGGGCCAGGTACAGCGCTGAGGGCGAGGTCGGGGGGGCGATCGCCGCCTCCGCCGCCGCCAGGTTAACAAAAATCGCCAGCAAAATACCGCCCAAGCCAATGCCAATGACCATCAACCACTGGGGTAGCTCCAGGTTGAGCCGGCGGGGCAGCACCGCCTTGAACATGCCCGCCGCCAAAAAGATGTAGCTAAAAATGTAGAAAAAGTCGCCCAACGACACCGATGGGTCGAGCCCCCAGATGGTGCCCCAGATGAAGAACAGGATGTTGCCCACGGTGTAAAACATCAGCCCCAGGCCAATCCAGAACCAGACGTTGCGGCCGCTCACAATTTGAGTGCTGCGCCAGTTGCGAAAGCACAGCAGCGCCGCCAGAAAGAAGGCCCCGATCTCCAGCAGATTAATGCCGACTAAAAACCAGCTGGGCTGGCTGCCATCTTCTCCCGGCGCGGTAAACAACAGAAAAAATAGCAGCGTAACCACGCCCCAGGCAATGCATGCCCCTACCAACAGCGGGGTAGACAAGCTACTGGCAGATGAAGGGGTTGATGACTTTCTCAAGGGTTTACTCCTAAAAACTTCACGGCACCCCCGCCAACCGAGCCGCACGATGGCCCCTGAGGGTTGGTTCGAGACCATCGCCATACCTGTCTAGACTCTAGCTGACCCTGACGGTAGGACCAGCGCAACGCCTGAATTGTACCGACTCCCCACGTCTGTGGCCGCTCGGCTCCCAAGAATAATCCCAAATCGCCGTGCAGAGCAATAATTCTTAAACTGCCTGGGGCTACGCGATCGCCTACTACACCCAGATTTTGCCCGCCGGAGACTGCTGCAACCAGCGCCGAAACTGCGCCTGTTCAGCAGCAGAGAGATCTTCTACGGCTTCCAGGGCGCGATCGGTAAAGTTGGCACTGCCAAAGTAGTCTTTGCCAATGCGGTGGGTCTCCTCCAGCAGGCGATGCAGGTGGTGGGTCTGCCAGGGCGGCAGCTGGGGCATGGCCAGCGGGTCTACGGTCAGCAGATTTTTAATAGCGTCGGGGGTCGTTCCCTGGGGAAACTTCCAGGCGGCAAACACCTTACTGATGTCGCCTTCAAACTGGCGAGCCTGCTTGGCCCCTAGCAAATCCTCCACATCCATATACAGCACCTGCAGCATCAGCAGACAGGCTTTGATGTAGGTGGCCTCGGCCGGGGGGGTGCCCGTATCGCCGCTGGTGTCGTGCTCAAACTGGTCCAGCCGAATTTTGCCCCAAATGCTAAAGCGCTCGGGTTCTTCTAGCAGCACACAGGCCTTGCCTCGGTTGTCGGTCAGGTCGCGCCACAGCGCCCTGGCATCGTCTTCCTGGGCAGCGGTAAACACGCTCAGCAGCCGAAAGGTTTGCCCCTGGTACGACAAAATCGGAATCTGTTGATCTTTTTGGGGATGGTGCATCGTTTTGATGTCAACATCCTGCCGCTTGAGGATAAACATGTTATGGCCTGCTGACTCCTAGCTGAGGTGAGTACCTGCAGTAGGCGGCGGCTGCAACGGTAAACCGCACCCTTAGTACTGCGTCATTGTGGTGGGGGAAAGCCTGGCAAACCCTCGCAAACTGTACAGTGTATGGTTAAGAGACTCATTTTAGCGGCCCTAGCTGCGTCGGCAGCATTCTACCGCTGGTTTTTCCACATTCTATTCGCCCTAGTCTGCCCTGAGAGCAACCCACGCGCGCTAATCGCGCTCTAGTATAAAGTGGTAATTTGTCGGGGCCATTAGCTCAGCGGATAGAGCAACCGCCTTCTAAGCGGTCGGTCGCTGGTTCGATTCCAGCATGGCCCGTTGGTGATGGGGCAAAGTCTACAGGGTTTTGTCGGTCAGCTTTCGGTGCAGCTCAGCTCAGGCCCTGTGTCTAAGCTGGGTCTAATACAAAATCCACATTGAGAAACCCCGGTTAAAAACAGGGATCTTGCAGGGGCATTGCACTGCAATGCCCCTACTGGGTGCAACCAAATAGGATTGGTCTAAGCTGCCACTCAGCATTTGCGAAACCTTGGGTCACTGTGGGTTGCTGGCGCTGGGCAACGGCAGGCCGAAAAGGCTACCCTGGCTATAGCCCCAAAGCTATGCGGGCAGGCCCTCTCTCAGCACATAAAGCAACCACCGTGGACGACGCCAACCTCCAGGCTAAACTCAAAAAGTTAGAGGCAGAACTAAATACCGCTGCGCCCCCGGCCGCTCCCCGCTCCGCCGATAAAGCGGTCCCAAAACCGGCCCCAGGGTCCCAGAGCTGGGGGCAGCGGCTCAAGGGCAACGCGCTTTTACCGGTCTATCTCCTGGCTATTCCCTGGGCTCAAGAAATCGTTGACCAGGTGGTGTTTGGCGGCGGTTGGAATTTGCCCCTGCACCCCCGCACCGTCGAGGGCATTCCCGGCATCTTTCTGTCGGCAATTTCCCACTCGGGCTTTGCCCACCTGATTGGCAACACCATCGGCTTTCTCATCTTTAGCTGGCTCATTTTGGCCAAAAGCCGCCGCGACTACTGGATCACTCTTCTGATCGGCTGGCTCGGTGGGGGCGTCGTGGCCTGGCTGATTGGCCCCAGCAGCGTCCACGGCCTCAGCGGGGTAGTCTATACGCTGTTTGGCTACCTGCTGTGCATCGGCTGGCTAGAGCGGCGAGTGGTGCCCCTGCTGATTTCAATGTTTGTGCTGATCAACTACAGCTATTTTATTTTTGGCATGTTTCCGACCCAGCCGATGGTGGCCTGGTGGGGTCACCTGTTTGGCTTTGGGCTGGGCCTTGTGGCGGCCTACGGCGTTTACCAAGAGCCGGGGCGGCGGCAGGGTTAGCGGGGGTGCGCCAAGGTTGCAAAGCACTGGCGCGGGGCACGTAGAGGGGATGGCGGGGTTGGCCGGTGCGGTTGTGCCCCAGGCAGTGGCATTTGGCCTGCACCGGAGCCAGCAGGGTGAGGACGGCACGATCGCGCCCTAGCAGACTGCCCCAGTTTCCCCAGGCCAGCAGGATTTGCGCGGCGGTCTCAGCGGCTGTCAACAGCGCGGTGTCGTTGCCGGGGCCAACGGGATCGATCGCCTGACGCAGGGTCGGAGGATGGGGGGTGCGGTAGGCAAACAGGTTGACCACCGCGATCGCTCCAAATCCCCAGCCCTGGGCCAGACCCAGACAGCGGCGAACGGTGGGGTCGTCGGCGCGACTGTCGGCCTGACTAGGATTTAGCATGATGATGGCCAGGGTAGGGGCCGCACTCCACCGCCGCCCCAGGCTGTATCGATAGCGGCCCGTGGGGTCAAAACTAGCGCTGCGCTCCATGGGCGATGCCTGCAACATTTGTTTACATTGAAGGAGTGGGGCGCGGTGGTTCCGACCGTGGTGGCGCTAGTGCCGCTGAGCACCCAGCACTCTAATCGGAGAACGACCGTTTTGACTATTTTCTCAACCTTTAGCCCGGCGGTGCGCACCAATTTGACGGTGTTGTTTGCGGCGGGGCTGTGTTTTTGGGCCGGGCTGGCCGGGTTGCTGCCCACGCTGCCGCTGTTTATTGAGACCCTGGGCGGCAGCGGTCAGCAAATTGGCTTTGTGATGGCGTCGTTTGCCATTGGCCTGCTGGTGACGCGGCCCTACCTGTCGCGGCTGGCCGACGAACGGGGCCGCAAGATAGTGCTGATGGTCGGGCTGAGCGCGATCGCGATCGCTCCCTTTGGCTACCTGCTGGTGCAGTTTTTGCCCCGCGCGATCGTGCCCCTCCCGGTGGCGGGGTACACCCTCAATCTAGATACCTCCATTCTGGCGATGATTGCCATTCGCGCCTTCCACGGGCTGAGTATTGCCGCCTTTGTGGTGGCCTACAGCGCCCTGGTGCTCGACCTGGCCCCGCCCGCCAACCGGGGCGAACTCCTGGGCTATATGACCCTGGTCAACCCCATTGGCCTGGCCCTGGGACCGGCCCTGGGCGGCTTTCTCTACGAGGCGACGGGTTTTACCACGGCGTTTTTGGCGATGGGGCTGCTGGGTATTGCTGGGCTGGTGCTGGTGGCGCAGCTGCACGAGCCCTACCGGCCCCCCAGTGCCGTAGAAGAGGCCGGTTCGAAAGAATTTTGGGGACAGCTGTGGAGCGGGCGGGTGCGGACCCCGGCGATTATTTTGCTGCTGGTGGGGCTGGCCTTTGGCACCCTCAGCACCTTTGTGCCCCTGTACGTGCGGGAAGCGGGCTTGGCCTTGAATGTGGGGCTGATCTACACGGCCTCGGCCCTGGCCAGTTTTATGTCGCGCCTGATTGCCGGCCGGGCCTCCGATCGCTACGGGCGGGGTCGATTCATCACCGCCAGTCTGCTGATCTACAGTCTCGGCATGGGCGTATTTTGGCTGGCCCGCAGTGCGCCGATGTTTCTGCTGGCGGGGTTTATTCAGGGGTTTGCGGGCGGTACGCTCATTCCCATGGTCGCAGCTCTAATGGGCGATCGCTCTAGCCCCAGCGATCGCGGCCGCACCTTTGGCCTGGCCATGGTGGGCTTTGACGTGGGCATTGCCCTGGCGGGGCCAATCTTTGGCACCATTGCCGACCAGCTGGGCTACCGGGGCATCTTTGGCCTGTCTGGGGTGATGACGCTGGTGGGGCTAGTGGTGTTTGCCACCGCCAACAGCAAAGACCTGCCCCACTCCCTGCGGTTTGCCCTGGGGCATGGCCAGGATGTCTACGCCATTGACCTGCCCCAAACGATAAAATCCCGCTAAGTTAAAAAATCCCCCTAAACGAAAGCTCGTTTAGGGGGATTTTGAAGAACGGGCGTGGAGGGATTCGAACCCCCGACCCCGTGGTCCGTAGCCACGTGCTCTATCCACTGAGCCACACGCCCCTGTGCAGGCTTTTGATACTAGCATATTCTTTTGCACGTTTTAAACCCGCAACTAAAAACCCGTAACCAGAAACCCGTAACCAAAAACCCATGACCGAAAATCCTTTGGCAACGGCAGCACTCACCCACCTAGACCCCCAGGGGCAGGCCCACATGGTCGATGTCGCCGCCAAGGCCCAGACCATACGGGAGGCCGTAGCCGAGGCCGTTGTGGTTATGCAGCCCCAAACCCTGGCCACGATTGAGGCCGGCAATGCCCCCAAGGGCGACGTGCTAGGCACCGCCCGCATCGCTGGCATCATGGCCGCCAAGCAAACCGCCAACCTCATTCCCCTCTGTCACCCCCTGCCGATTCAAAAAGTGGAGGTGCAAATTACCCCCGACCCGGCACTGCCTGGCTACACCATTCGCACCACCGTCAAAATTAAGGCCGAAACCGGAGTCGAAATGGAGGCCCTGACCGCCGCCAGCGTTGCCGCCCTCACCCTCTACGACATGGCCAAGGGGCTCGAAAAATCCATCGAAATTCGCAGCATTCGCCTGCTGAGCACAACCGGCGGCAAATCGGGCGACTACCAAGCCAACGCCTGACCCACCGCCCCCATCGCCAACCGGTAGGGTGGGCACTGCCCACCGCCCACCCCTTCTGGCCACTGAAATCCATCAGCCCCAGCACCCAGACAGGGAATTCACAGGACTACCCACCCACCACCGTAGCCCCGCCCACCTATGCCGATCGCCCTAATCACCGACTTTGGCCTCCAAGACAGCTACGTAGGCGTGATGAAAGGGGTGATCGCCACGCTATCCCCCACTACTCAGCTCATCGACCTCACCCACAGCCTGCCTCCCCAGGATCTCTACGCCGCTCGCTTCACCCTGCTCAGCGCCTACCCCTACCTGCCCCCTGGCACCGTTTACCTGGTAGTGGTGGATCCTGGTGTGGGTACTAACCGCCGCGCAGTAGCCGTGCAGACGACCCAGGGCATTTTGGTGGGGCCAGATAACGGCGTGCTGAGTGGTGTTTTAGAGAGCGACCCGGCTGTGAATGCCGTTGAGCTAACGAACCCCGACTACTGGCGGCAGTCATCGTCCCAGCCCAGCCCCACCTTCCACGGTCGCGACATTTTCGCCCCGGTGGCGGCTTACCTAGCCAACGGGTTGCCCATCGATCGCCTGGGGCCAGCCATCGATCCGCAATCCCTGGTGAGGCTGCCGCTGATGACACCAACGGCCACCGCCACCGGCTGGGAAGGTGCCGTGCAGTACATCGATCGCTTTGGCAATGCCGCCACCACCATTCCGGCTGACGCCGTAGCCGCTGGTCGTTGGCAACTCACGGTGGGCGACCTCACCCTGGCTGGAGTTAGCACCTACGGTGAGGTCGCCCCAGGCGACGGACTGGCCCTGGTGGGCAGCCACAGGTTTGTCGAAATTGCGGTGAACCAGGGCAGTGCCCAGCAGCGCTTTGGGCTAGCGGTAGGCGATCGCGTTGGCATCACCCTGGCCACTCCCCCAACCTGTTGAACAGCCTTTACTTGCCCTCGTCACCCCTGTGCCGGCCGACCGCGCAGCGATCCCTGGGGGCTGACCTCGGGCTGCGATCGCGTTGCCGCCACCCAGGCCCGATAGTCTTCGACCAGCTGGCGCTCGATGCGGTGCTTAATCGTGCCCAGAATGCCGCTCAAAAAGGTTTTGCCCGCGCGATCGAGCACGGGGGCTGGCATAAAGCTCAGGGGGGGCGGCAGCTCAAGGTGAATTTGCAGGTCGGCCCGGCCCTGAAGTTCGGTGTGGTGGGCTTGGCGGTGGGGGGTAAGGGTGCCCTGCAACGCCATGCCAAAGGAGTCGTTGACAAAGCTGAGGTAGTCGGGGCCTTTGACCTGGCAGCCCACCGACGCGAGCTGTAGGCTGCCGTCGGCCTGCGATCGCACCCTGAGGTCGGCGGTGGGCTCAATGCTAATGCCAAGAAATTGCAGGGGCCGCAGGCTCAGCCGATACACCCCATTGCCCAGCACCTCAATGCGGCGCGGGTCGGTAATCGCCTGCACCAGGCGCCGGGGCTGCCGCAGGTAGTGCTCAATGGGAAGGTCCTCATGGGGCACTCGCAGGCGCAGGGTTTGGCTGGCGTGGAATTCTTGCATAAGAAAGACGCTACCTGAAAACGGTGTACAACCTGGGGCAGATGAAGATTTGTAACTTCTGTTTAAAACTTTAGTATGCCTTTCAGGTTTTGTGGGGTTCACCAGGCACCGTTGGGCACCCTAAGCGATCGCGTATTTGCAGGAATAGGGAGATCCTCCCTGCGCCTATTCGGCTCCTACGATTTCGGCTTTTTCTGAGAGAGCGTTACATAGAGTTACTACTTATTCAGGGTCTTGCACCCAGGAGACTGCAATGTCGTTTACCCCCACTCACGTTTTAATCTCTCGCACCAAAGAGACGCCGGTGCAGCTGGTGGCCGGACCGCAGGGCTACTGGCTCTACACCGAAGCCGAAGCGCAGAAAGGCACTACCCCCGCCTTTGAGGTTCGCCCCAAGCTGGGCTTCTACTGCCGTGGGCATCAGGTCGTAGGTTTTAGCCTCCAGCCGCTAACGGCTCGGGCCGCTGCTCCTTCCGAAACCATCCAGCTAGCCAAGTAGCTCAATGCAAAGTCTGAATCCAACCAGCCGGTGCGTAGAGATGGACTTGGCCCATGGAAAAAGAGCAACAATCTATTGCCTAGGGGCTGGCATCAATTAGTCGCCGATTTCTCGAGAATCAGGAGTTACAGCCCCTAGCCTGTTTTTTGGGTCGGGCGTGGCAATGCTGATGTCATCAGGACTTTAGCCGGAATTGATGACACACCTTAAGGATTTGACCAAACGGCAAATCCATCTGAGGTACATCCCATAGTTAGATGCGCTCTAATCATCTATCGGGCTTTTTTCCTTCTTTCGAGGTAAGACAACGGCCGGCCATAGCTGGCAGTATTAGCCTATGAATACCGTTAACACCGCCTCTCAACTCAGAAACCTAAACCGCATCCGTCGCATCAGCCGACTGATGGATACGGCCTTCAAAGTTCCCGTTTTGGGACTAAAAGTCGGCTGGGATCCGGTGCTTGGGCTGATACCTGGGCTAGGCGATTTGATTGCTACTGCCATATCGGCCTACGTCATCGTTTTGGCGGCCCGATTTGGTCTACCTAGGGGCATTCTGGCGAAGATGGTCTTGAATATCGGCCTGGAGGCCGTAGTGGGGAGCGTTCCGCTGCTGGGGGATTTGTTTGACGCCTACTACAAGTCGAACGTGCGGAACCTAAAGCTGTTAGAAGCTCACCTGCAAGGCGAGTCAACTGCGCTAGAAGACGCAGACGACCTCGACTTGAACAGCGTTCGGGATGGTGAGGTCTATACATAATGTCCTATACATAATTTAGGGGAGCGATCGCCGGTGTCCACCCGATCGCTCGTTGTTCTTCCCTGTAATATCGAATCCTATCTGGCTACCCCCGATTGGTAGGGGCATTACACTGCAATGCCCCTAGGGGGCACCTGTTTTGAATTGGGGTTTCTCATTTCGGATTTCGTGTAACAACCAATCACCCAGGTCAGGGCTGGTTCTGTCTCGTCCGAGTGGGTTTCGTTTGGGGTCCGGCGATTCCTAAGGGTTTAGCACAACCTTCTGAATCAAATTGGCCAGTTTTGTGGCGCTGTCGGCGGTGGCCAGGCTGCCTGCGGCGGTGGCCATCGTCTCTAGCCGCTGGGGTTCCGCCAGCAAATCAAGTACCAGGGCCTGGAATTCTGAGGCGACAATTTGGCTTTGGTTCAACATCAAAGCGGCATGGACCTCGGCAAAGGCTTTGGCGTTGACCGTCTGGTGATCTTCTGCCGCAAACGGGTAGGGAATCAGAATCGAGGGCGTGCGCGAAATCGCTAGCTCCGTGAGGGTGCCCGCCCCAGAGCGACCGATGGCCAGAGTCGCCCGGTACATGAGGGCGGCCATGGCGCTAAAGAAGGGGCGATGAATGTAGTGGGGGTGGCTGTAGCTGTCGGCTTCGGGGTCGCTGCTGCCGGTTTGGTGCACAATCCAGGCGCCTGCTTCGATCCAGGCCGGGGCGGCGGCTCGCACCAGCTGGTTGACGGCGACGGCTCCCTGGCTGCCGCCCACCACCACAATCAGCGGTACCCCGTTGGGAATGGCGGGATCGCTCAAAACGGGTGGCTCTGGGGTGAGAAACTCGTCGCGGACGGGCGTGCCCACCACCACGGTTTTGGCTTTGGGGAGGCGATCGCGAGTGACCTCAAAGCCCAGGGCGACAGCGGTACACCAGGGGCTGAGCCAGCGGGTGACCTTGCCGGGTAGGGCGTTTGACTCGTGCAGCACGGCAGGCAGACCCAGCGATCGAGCCGCAATGATCGCCGGAGCGGCAATATAGCCCCCCGTGGTAAACACGCCGTCGAAGTCGCCCTGCTCTAGCAGCGCGCGCACCCGCACCGTCGCTTTGCCAAACTGCCCTAGAGTCTTGAGGCTGCCCAGCCCGGCCCTGCCCTGGAACCCCCCCATGCGCACCGTATGCAGCGGAAAGTGGCTGGGTACCAGAGTGGTTTCGAGGCGATCGGGCACCCCCAGCCACTCAATGCTGTAACCCTCCTGAAGCAGGGCCTCGGCGGTGGCGATCGCGGGGAACAGATGCCCGCCGGTGCCGCTGGCGGCTACCAGCAGCCGGGGCGACGCGGCCTGGGCAGAAGCCACAGGAGTAGATGCTTTGGACAAGGGAACACCCTCGACGCTGAAAACGCCTCTAACTATACCAACTCCCTGTCAGTTGATATAAGGTAGACGGAGTATTTGTGGTATCCGAGGGCGGTAAGCGTGGCTAACGGTTTAGTAGGGCATTGGAGTCTGGGATGGATGGCCACAGCGGCTCTGGGAACAGGGGCTCTGGGCCTTGGGGCCGGGGCGATCGCACCCGTGGCCCAGGCCAATTCAACCGTCGTCGCCCAGGCGGCCCCCGCTGAGGTGCAGCGCGTGCTCAGCGAGCTAGAGGCTGCCGCTAGCGATCGCAACCTGGATGCCGTGATGGCGTTCTACAGCGAGTCGTTTTCGAGCGACACTGGCTTCGACCATGCTCAGCTGCGCCAAACCCTCGAAACCCTCTGGCAGCAGTACCCCGATATGACCTACGCCATTGAGCTACTCCGCTGGCAGGCCGATGGTCCCGGTCGCTACAGCCTCGAAACTCGCACCACGGTCACTGGCACCCAAACCCGACCCGATCGCACCCTCACCCTCAGCGCCGATGTCACCTCGCGCCAACAGCTGGAGGAGGGCCAAATTACGTCTCAGGAAATTTTGAGCGAAACCAGCCGATTGGTGTCGGGCATCACCCCGCCTACCCTGCAAGTGCAGCTGCCCCAATCCCTTTCCCCCGGCCAAACCTACAGCTTTGACACGATTGTGGTAGAGCCGCTAGAGGGGCGCACCCTGATGGGGGTCGCCGTCGAAGAGGGGGTTACAGCCACAGACTTTTTTGAGCCGCGCCCGGTGGTGTTTGACCTGCTCAGCTCTGGGGGCCTCTACAAAGTGGGCACCGCCCCCGCTGAAGCCGACAACCGCTGGGTCTCTACCGTAGTGATTCGCGAAGATGGCATGGTGGTAGAGACCCGCCGTTTGCGGGTTGAGTAGCCATGGCCAACCACAACTGGCTGGTCAGCGACGATGGCACCCATCGTTCCTTTGGCAACCCCGAAACCATTGAGCCGAGCCAGTACTATCGCCTGTACCGGTTTCTGACCGAGCTAGAAGACATTCTCGAAATTTTCCACGACGACATCAGCCGCCTGGAGGCCATTACGCCCCTGGTGCGCAAGCTGTTGGTCAGCTCCTACTGGCTGCAAATGGAGTACCACAACCCCGACCCCAACACAGGCTGGAGCGTCAACTTTCTCTACCGCGAGTATGGGTTTCCCCTCACGGTGCAGATGGTGACCTGGCTGCCGGGGCACCAGTCAACCATTCACAACCACGGCAGCTGGGGCATTGTGGCCCTGGTGGGCGGCCAAGAGCGCCATCGCCTGTGGCGGCGAGCCCCCCAGCCCAACCACCCCGACCATCTAGAGCCGGTAGACGACATTATTCTCAACCCCGGCGACGTAGTGGCCCTTACCGCCAACGCCGTCCACAGCGTCGAGCCCCTGGGCGATGAGCCTACGGTGTCGTTTAATCTCTACGGGGCGGCAAATTTTAGCGATCGCTACGAATTTGACCTCGCCACCCACACCGCCAAGCCGTTTTAGACTAGGGATTGGCTTTTGAGGCCCTTTATTGCCCCCGGTTCTGCCGGTGTCTGCTACGGCGCTTAGCCTGAATGATTTATGCTCCTGGGCCAGCTATGGCGGGACGGGTCAGAGGCACATCCCACAGCCACGATCGCGTCCGCAAAATTTATCAAAATAATAGAAAAATATTGGGTTTTCTGCCCGATAGATGAAAGATTTGGAAAGTTGGGGTAAACTTCATCAGACCATCGGGGGAGTGCTCGCTAGACGCCTGTTCTAGCCCTCTGCTAGGCCCGCTTTAGCTTTCCGGGTGGACCCGCCCAGGCCGCCTTCGTCTCCCTTTGCCAACGTCAGGATAGACCACCTATGAGCCAGGAAGAAGCCCGCAGCACCGCCACATTGCCGCCCGAGGAGCCTACCTCGGTCGATCCAGAAGCTCTGGTGACCACCTACGCCGACAGCTTGATAACCGAGCTGTTTGACGATGTCGACAAGATTTTAGACGGCGATGAAGCCGCCCTGGCGGCGGTGGAGGCTGCACCAGAACCGGCCTCTACCGCGATCGCGCCCATTGTTGACGTTCCCGCTGAGCCAGCAGAACCGCCCGTTCCAGAAGCTTCCCTGGCCCCCCTAGGCAGCGACATCGACTTCTTCCACGCCGAGGATGTCAAACCGGCCGCTCCCCCAGCCCCAACTAAAACTCGCTTTGGCAAGCTGTTTGACCGCCTGCTGCTAACCATCACCGCCCTGTCGCTGATGGGAGTCGGCGGGCTGCTGTGGTTTGGCCAGCAGGGCAACCGGTTTTCCCTGGGGCGATCGCCCTCTGCCGAAACCGCAGCGCAGCAGTCTGATGAAGAATTTTTGGCCTACCTGCAGCGATCGCTAGAGGTGATTTCTGGCAAGGTTGAGCGCGGCGAACTGGGCAATACCGCCGCCGTGGGGCAGCCCGCTGGAGTTGCCGTGCCCGCCCCGCCCATGCTGCCGCCCCTGGGGGCCGGTGGCACCGTCGGCAGCCTGGGCTCTGGCCCTGTCAATGTGATTGAGCGGGTCTATATTCCTTACCAAACCGCTCAGCAGCCCGCCGTCGCTGGTGCCCCGGCCCTGGTGCCTCAGCCGGGGGCGGCTTTGCCCTCTCCCGTGGCCCCGGTTGCTCCGCCTCAAAGCCCTGTCGCCGCTGCCCCCATTCACTCCCTGGTGGGCATTTTGGAACTGGGCGATCGCTCAGCGGCCCTATTTGAAATCAGCGGCGTCTCCCAGCGGGTCTACATCGGCGAGCGCGTGGGCAGCAGCGGCTGGAGCTTG
>DASQNN010000556.1:0-11787 GCA_035644955.1 Nodosilinea sp.
CAGCTCTGCGATGAGAAGGGCATTCTGCTAATTCTCGACGAAGTGCAGGTGGGCGTGGGTCGCACCGGCACCCTGTGGGGGTTTGAGAACCTGGGCATTGAGCCCGATATCTTTACCTCCGCCAAGGGGCTGGGGGGTGGCATCCCGATTGGGGCGCTGCTGTGCAAGGCCGACTGCGCCGTGTTTGAGCCGGGCGACCACGCCAGCACCTTTGGCGGCAACCCCTTGGCCTGCAAGGTGGGCCTCACGGTTTGCGAAACCTTAGAATCTGAGAACTTGCTGGGCAACGTTAAGCTACGGGGCGAACAGCTGCGCTTTGGTCTACAGCGGCTGGTGCAGCAACACCCCGCCCTGCTAGAGCAGGTGCGCGGCTGGGGGCTGATCAACGGCCTGGTGCTGCAGCCCGACGCGGCCCCTACCTCGGTGGATATTGTCAAAGCCGCCATGGGTGAAGGGCTGCTGCTGGTGCCCGCTGGCCCCAAGGTAGTGCGCTTTGTGCCGCCCCTCAACGTCAACGCCGATGAGGTGCAGCAGGCGCTTATGGCCGTGGAGAAGGCCCTGACGCTGGTGCTCAACCCGCAGGCCTAGGGGGTTAAGGTACACACCCGATTTGGCAGGGCAAATGGCACCTGCCCCTACCGTTTGGCCCCTACAATTTGGCCGTAAGGGAAGCGGGGTTGTGCCATGCCGATTGGCTTTGAAAATAGGCTGGCGTTAGTCAGCCGTTTTCCTGGGCTTTGGTTGCTTTGGCTTGGGAGCAGGCAGCTCTAGGGCGGTTTGCCGAATCAGTTGGGCCACGAAATCACGATCTTCTAGCTCATCGCCGATCAGGAAGTAGGGCTTTGCAGCTTTATAGGGCGGTGCTTCGGTGGCATTCTTTAACAGAGAACGGCCACCGACAGTTGGCTTGACGAAGAACTGATTGTCGCAAACTAGGCCCACGACTTTACCGTCACAGTAGATGGCGTACTCCCCGAACATTTTCCTGGCGGTAACCGCTCCTGCCTCACCGATCTGTTCACAAACAAAGGCAACAAAGCTGGGATCTGAGGACATATGGGGTGGAATTGGGGTTTGGTTATTCTCACTCAGAGTCGATTTCTAAAAGGTAAAGAATACGACGCAGCAGAATGTTGAGGTGGGGAGATTGATTGGTTACCTTTCGGCCCAGGTCGTAAATGGCTTGCTCGACTAGGTAGTTGTCGAGCAGCACCTCTAGCTCCTGCTGGGTTTGGGGCAGGAAGCCGTCGCGGGTGGCGGTGGTTAGGTAGGCTTTGACAAAGGTGGTACTCACCCAGCGATACCAAAATTCTGCCCATTGCTCCATGTGGTGGCGGTGGTCAGGTTGACTCATGCCGCTGACAATTTCGTTGTCAAGGGCAACGTTGACGGCGTAGTAAAACGATTGCAGCATACCCGCCACATCCCGCAGGGGCGATCGCTTCATTCGGCGCTCGCTCAAACTTCTAACCGGGTCGCCTTCAAAGTCGATGATAAAGAAGTCTTTGCCGGTGTAGAGCACCTGCTCCAGGTTGTAATCGCCGTGGCAGCGAATACGCAGGGCCGTGATTTTGTGGTTTAGAACCAGCTGAAAGCGCTCTAAACAGGCATCGTGCTGGTCTAGGACGGTTGTTGCTAGCGATCGCGTATCGGGGGGCAACGCGCCCAATCTATTTTTCAACAGCAGAAACACCTGCCCGGTCAGGTTGCGGCTGTACTGGTAGAGCGATCGCTGGTAGAGCGAGGTAAACGGCTCCGGCGCAAAGCTATGGGTATCGGCGTCTACGGCCAGGGCCATGTGGAGTTCGGCGGTACGCTGGCCCAAAAGCTGCATGTTGGCCAGATAGCTGTTGATCGCCTTACAGGCCGGAATCTGGGACGGAACCGAGGGCACCGGACAGTAGGGCAGCGGGAAAAAGACCTCGGGTGGGGTGACCTCGGCGGCGCTGGGGAGGGCCGCGGCAGGCTCTAGCTCCAGCGCCGAGCCTTCGGGCATGGGCGCTTCGGCAATATTCGACTGATCCATAACGACGAGGTCGAAGTAGTCGCGCAAATGGTCGAGGGTGTAGTCCCAGGTGCTGCGGGTATCGGGAATAAACTCTTGCAGAATGGCGATCGTAATTGGTTCCGCCGAGGGCCGGTGGTAGGTCAGCGTGCCGGCGATCGAAGGAATTTGGGTAAAGTGCTGGTGGTGATCGATAAAGCGACGCACTTCTAGATCGGGGTGCTGCCCTTCCTCAGCTTTTTGGAACAGCTTTAGAATCAGGCGATTTTGAGCCGCGACGTTGCCAACTTTGGCATAGGCAATCGACGTGTTGTTGTGTATGCCTTTCATCAGGGACGGCTCGAAGGACAGGCTGTTGCCGCTGTGCCCATTCTGACTGCCGCCGCTTTCACCACCGCTTAGCTCATCGAACAGCGCTGTTTTGGCGGCCACCAGGGCACCGGCAGAGTTTTCGTAGGCCTGGTTCTGGGCAATGCCGTCTAGCAGGGCGGTTAAAAAGGCCTTGTCGGCGATCGCATCAAACAGCACCGCCACATCGTCGCTGTTGGGCGACTTGAGCCGCGCCACTACCGACTGGGGGGTCTCAGACAGCAGTTGGAGCGCCTGCTCGCCGGTGGCAACCGCCAAAAACAACACATAGGTCTGCGGGTTGCCCTGAATGTAGTCGACATTCAGCTCCAGCATCTGGGCGTGACCGTTGCCGTAGGGAATCGGGATCGCCTCCACAATGCGGGCCGACTGCACCGTGCGGGTTCTGCCGCCAAACCAGCGGTGGCTGGCCAGGTACTGGGGCAGCAGATTTTCTAATCTCAGCGCAAAACTGCGCATTTGGGCCGACTGCAGCGGGGCAAACGTGCCCTGCCACACGCCCTCTAGCACCGGCAGCTCCGCCTGGGGTTTGGTGGCGGGCAGCGGCACCGCCTGCGGCTTGAGAATAAACCAGTAGACCGCGTAGGCCCCAATGCTGAGGAAGTAGGGCAGGTCGTCAATGGGCGGAAACTCGGTGCGGCCAAACACCTCCACCGGCACCCACCCCTTCAGCGCCGATAGCTCTAGCTCGACGGTCTGCACAAAGCGAGACAGGTTCGCCACCACCAAAATTCGCTCGTCTTCGTAGGTGCGGGTAAAGGCGAGCACCTTGCGGTTTTCGGGGTGCAAAATTTGAAAATCACCGCTGCCCAGCGACTGAAAGTGATTGCGCATGGCAATCAGCCGCTTGGTCGCGTTTAGCAGTGAGCTAGGGTTGGCTCGCTGAGCCTCGACGTTTACCGTGGCGTAGTGGTACTCGGCCTCGACAATCAGGGGTAAATAGAGCCGCTGGGGGCTGGCGTTGCTAAAGCCGGCGTTGCGGTCAAAGCTCCACTGCATGGGGGTACGCACCCCGTTGCGATCGCCCACATAGATATTGTCGCCCATGCCAATTTCGTCGCCGTAATAGAGCACAGGCGTGCCGGGCAGCGACAGCAGCAGGGTGTTGAGCAGCTCGATCTGGCGGCGATCGTTGCCCAACAGCGGGGCCAGCCGCCGCCGAATGCCCAAATTTACCCGCATCTCGGGGTCTTGGGCATAGACGCGATACATAAAATCGCGGTCTTCATCGGTCACCATTTCCAGGGTCAGCTCGTCGTGGTTGCGCAAAAATAGGCCCCACTGGCAGTTGTCAGGAATGGCGGGCGTCTGCTGCAAAATATCGGCGATCGGAAAGCTGTCCTCCATGCGTAGAGCCATGAACAGGCGCGGCATCAGGGGAAAGTGAAAGTTCATGTGGCACTCGTCGCCATCGCCGTAGTAGGCAGCGGCATCTTCGGGCCACTGGTTGGCCTCAGCCAGCAGCATCCGGTTGGGGAATTTCTCGTCCACGTGCTGGCGCAGCTGCTTCAAAAAGGCGTGGGTTTCGGGCAAGTTCTCGCAATTGGTGCCCTCGCGCTCGTATAGGTAGGGCACCGCATCCATGCGCAGCCCGTCTACCCCCATCTCTAGCCAAAAATCCATCACGTCAAACACGGCCTGACCCACGGCCGGGTTGTCGTAGTTTAAGTCGGGCTGGTGGGAGTAAAAGCGGTGCCAGAAATAGGCATTGGCAACGGAATCCCAAGTCCAGTTGGAGGTTTCAAAGTCCTGGAAAATAATCCGGGCTTCCTGGTATTTTTCGTAGGTGTCGCTCCAGACGTAGAAATCGCGCTCTGGGCTGCCCTTGGGCGATCGCCGCGCCCGCTGAAACCAGGGGTGCTGATCGGAGGTGTGGTTGACAATTAGCTCAATGATGACGCGAATACCCCGCTGGTGGGCGGCTTCCATCAACTCTTTAAAGTCGTCCAGGGTTCCATAGATGGGGTTGACATCCATGTAGTCGGCAATGTCGTAACCGTCGTCGCGCAGGGGCGACGGAAAAAAGGGCAGCAGCCAAATGGCGGTCACGCCGAGATCTTGAAGATAGTCCAGCTTCCCGGTTAGGCCACGAAAATCGCCAATGCCATCGCCGTTGCTGTCGGCAAAGGCGCGCACGGGCACTTCGTAAATAATGGCATTCTTAAACCACAGGGGATCATTCTTCAAGGTCAACCTGTCCATTTGCACGCAATGTCCGCCACCAGACTAGCGGAAATGGGCCCCGGCATCATCGTCCTAAGGTAAGAGCGATCGCTCCCCCTTGTCCCAATAACTAAGGCCCCAATCTGGTGGGATAGCCTCTTGTGGGATAGCCGTCCCGGCTGTCTACCTAAACCTCATTGAATTTTTAATTCATACCTGTATCCCACCGTCCCTACTCGGTTACATTTGCCCATCCACCCCTTAGGGGGATGCGAGTAGCCCGCAGTTTCTTCTATCAATGGCATTGCCCCTTGTACAAAGACGCGCCCCCGGCCTAGCTGGGCCGCGTTCTGATATACCCCAACCCCTATGAGCTTTCAACGCGCCAGTGGCGTCCTGCTGCATCCCACCTCGCTTCCCAGCCGCTTTGGCATTGGCGATCTCGGCCAAGCCGCCTACGCCTTTGTCGATTTTTTGGCCAGGAGTGGTCAAACGCTGTGGCAGGTCTTGCCCCTTGGCCCCACCGGCTATGAGCATTCGCCCTACATCATGAACTTCAGCACCTTTGCCGGCAATCCGCTGATGATCGACTTAGATCAGCTGGCGAAAGAAGGCCTGCTGGAGCCAGACGAGTTGACACCCCTGGCCGATGGTGACCCGGAGAAAGTCGATTTTGATCGGGTGATTGCCCACAAGACCCAGTTTCTAAAGCGGGCCCACGATCGCTTTCTGTCGGCGCGATCGCCCGAGCAGCAGGCCAAGTTTGACCAATTCTGTGAAGAACAGTCCTCCTGGCTAAATGATTTTGTGCTGTTTATGGCTCTGCTGGAGGCCAATGACGGCAAAAGCTGGAATTTTTGGGAGCCGGCGATCGCCCGCCGCGAACCCGCCGCGCTGCAAGCCCAGCGCGAGGCCCTGGCCGCCCAGATTCAGTACCACCAGTTTGTGCAGTTCAAGTTTTTTGAGCAGTGGCAGCTGCTGCGCCAGTATGCCAACGACAAAAACATCAAAATTGTCGGCGATATTTCCATCTACGTGTGCCACAACAGCTCCGATGTATGGGCCGACCCAGAGATTTTTAAGCTCGACCCCGACACCTTTGAACCCGCTTTTATTGCCGGTGTGCCGCCCGACTACTTCAGCGCCACCGGGCAGCTGTGGGGCAACCCCGTCTACAACTGGGAAAAAGCCGAAAAAACCGATTTTGCCTGGTGGATCAAGCGCTTTCAGGTGACCTTGCAGTACGTTGACATCGTGCGGGTTGACCACTTTCGCGGCTTTGAGGCCTACTGGCAGGTGCCGGCCGGCGAAGAGACAGCGATTAACGGTGAGTGGATTGAAGCCCCCGGTGAGCGGTTCTTTACCGCCCTCGGCAAAGCCCTGGGCACGCTGCCGGTTATGGCCGAAGATTTGGGCATCATCACCCCCGAAGTGGAGGCCCTGCGCGATCGCTTTGACTTTCCGGGCATGCGAATTTTAATGTTCGCCTTTGGTGAAGACCCCAACAACGCCTACCTGCCCCACAACTACATCAAAAATACCGTCGTTTACCCCGGCACCCACGACAACGACACCGCGATCGGCTGGTGGCAACAGGCCAGCGATGCCGAAAAACAGTTTCTCGCCCGCTATTTTGGCTACGACTCCCCGGCGGCCATTGACGAGATCAACTGGCTCCTGATTCGCGCGGCGCTGGCCTCGGTGGCTGATCTGGCCGTGATTCCGCTGCAAGACCTCTTGGGGTTAGACGGGCGATCGCGCATGAATGACCCCAGCCGCAACGATGGCAGCTGGCGCTGG
Organism: Nodosilinea sp.; assembly: GCA_035644955.1. Taxonomy (GTDB): domain Bacteria; phylum Cyanobacteriota; class Cyanobacteriia; order Phormidesmidales; family Phormidesmidaceae; genus Nodosilinea. The sequence goes on from DASQNN010000556.1 coordinate 6,338, forward strand.
CGCTATCGCAGCTCTGATCTGCTGACAGAAGCGTTAAGCGATCGCCTGTTGGCCATGACCCAGCTCTACAGTCGATCAGCGCTATGAAGATGGATTTCAGCACCATTTTGAATCAAAAGCGCGACACAATTATTGAGTTGTGGATCAAGGCGGTTTTTGACGATCAGCAAATTGAAGCCACCAACGAGTTGACGTTCAACGCAGTGCGCGACAGCTTGCCCAGGGTGCTAGATTCCCTCGCCGCCATGCTGGCCGATAGCGAGCTAGAAAACTTTCAAGTTATTGACGAGGCCAGCCTAGAACATGGCCTAATGCGAGCCGAACAGGGGTTTGAGCCCGCCGAAATTGCGCGCGAATACCGCCTGCTGCGATCGGTCATTTTTTCAGAATTAGAAGCTGATTTAATTCAGGCATCGCCCAAGGATGTGCTCTGGGCCATTCGCCTAATCGATACGGTGGTCGATGAGGCGATCGCCCGCTGCTTTGACAGCTACACCCAGACCCGCATGGAAGAGTTGAACCAACTCAGAGCCCAGATGCAGCTGACCAACCAGGAACTCACGCGCCTGGTGCGGGCCAGCCACGACAATATGTCAAAGCTCACCCACGAGCTCAAAACGCCGCTCACCTCCATCATTGGCTATGCCGATTTGTTTCTGCGCCAGCAGCAACAGTCTGAGATCAAAGATTCCTACGCCCACCTAGAAAGCATCGAGCGGGTCTTGCGCAGCGGACGGCTCCTGCTGCGGCTGATTAACGATACGCTACAGCTTCAAAAGGGCAACGGCCAAATCACCCTGAAGGTGGCCACAATTACCCCCCACGATCTGGTTCAGTCGGTGATTGAAATTGTCGAGCCCCTGGTGCGCAATAAAGGCCTGGAGCTGAGGGTAGACTGCGATCGCCTGCCCCCATCGGTGCAAACCGACCCCCTGCGCCTGCAGCAAATCATCACCAACCTGCTGAGCAACGCCATTCGCTACACCGAAAACGGGTACGTCTCTATCTCTGCCGAAACCCTCGGCGATGGCGCAGCCTCCCCCGAGGGGAATCGCCGCTGGTCGATCACCGTTAGCGACAGCGGCATCGGCATGGACCAGGCCGACCAAAAATACATCTTTGAACCCTACTACCGCGTGGGGCATGGCCCCACCTCCGACACCGACCAAGGTACGGGCTTAGGTCTGGCGATTGTTTCACAGCTCGTCGATTTGATGCAGGGCAAAATTAGCGTGTCGTCGCAGCTGGGTCAAGGCTCAACTTTCACCATTGTCTTGCCCATCGAGCAGCATGCCCTTGAGCAGGTTCAACCGTAGGGTGGGCACCTCCCACCGGCCCTGAGCTTCGCCGTAAAAACCATCATCGCCCTCATCAAATCGCCCTCATTGGAACCTAGCGCTAAATTCTAGGCCCCCCAGAGACTTTGCTATGATCAGCAGCTGTAGCGCTCGACGGGCAGCACCCATTGTTTAGAGACTGTGACCATGGACTCTGTATTAAACACCCCGTTTGAGCCTGCGACCCTGGCAGCAGCCAGCACCCCCACCCTAAAATCTAGCCTGCTGAAGTATATAGACGGGCGAGACGCAGAGCCAATGGGTAAAAAAGTTCGCTTTGCCAACGAGAGGTTAATGCCCCTCTTTAACGAACTCGAAAAACGCAATCCCACCCCCGATTTAAAGCAGCAGATCCCAATGTTAAAGGGCGTCTGGTTTTCGGTTTGGTCTACCAACCCCTTTCAAGATATTCTGCCCGGCCGAGTACACCCCGAGTCTTACCAAATCTTTGACGACAGCGGTTACTACGCCAATTTGGCGCGCTACAAGCCGGGACGAAAAGCGCCAATTCTGAGCCTAATCTCTCGCTGGCTGCTCAGCTACGATCTCATGATCATGCAGAGCTACTCTGTGCAGACTCAAAATCAGCCCAATCCTTTGTCAGAAAACTCTGCCGGTCAAGACTATTGGGATATTCAAAACGTTTGTATTCAGCAGGTTTTACGGTTTGGTTCGCGTTCCTTTAGTCCTGAAGCCGCCCAAAATTGGTTCAACAAAGCCGTTGCTAAATATCAGACGTCTGCTGACGCTCAGCAGCAAACGTCTATCCCCAGCCAGGGCGCAAACCGCATTACCGACAAGCAATATCAACAAATTTCCAAAGCTCGGCCCCAGCTCGATAACCTCTATATCGACTCGGAGTTTCGCCTGGTCAAAACCCAGCGAGAAAAATCTCAGCGCCCTTCATACACCGTTGCCGTCCGCTTGCCCTAATTCCCTGACGGGTACATGGCGATCGCCCTGCCAAGTAATATCAAGTCCGCTTAATCAACCACACTCAGCATTGAACCGCCCTCCACCAGTGGAACTGGGTTAACCCTGAGATCAAGTCGGTGAGGTTCAGGAGTTGCACACAACGCTGCTCCACCCGTTCCAATAGGTCATCTAGGGTTTCAAACACCCGGTTGGCTAAAGCCTCATTGAGAAGGGGCCAGAGTCGCTCTGCGGGTTGCATATGCGGAGAGTAGGGGGGCAGAAAGGCCAGGTGTAGGCCTTCCGGCACGACCACTTGATCTGAGGTGTGCCACCCAGCTTGATCCATGACCAGAGGAATGGCAAGCACTAAAACCCTGATGGGTTGACCATTCAAGCAAATTTAGGTGAGGACCGGAGCAGCACCGACCTGAGATTCTAAAATCGCGCCGTAGAGGGGGCTAGTCTCCATCAGGTGTTCGTGGGTGCCCTGGGCCACCAGTCGCCCCTTATCCATCAGCAAAATGCGATCGGCGGTGCGCACGGTGCTGATGCGCTGGGCCACCACAAAGGCGGTGCAGGTGCGGCGGCGCATCAGGTCGTCGAGGGCGGCCTGGATTTGGACGGCGGTCTGGGCATCGACGGCGGAGGTGCTGTCGTCGAGAATGAGAATGCTGTAGTCGGTCAACAGGGTGCGAGCGATCGCAATTCTCTGCTTTTGCCCCCCCGATAGCCCCACTCCCCGCTCGCCCACCAGGGTGTCATAGCCCTCGGGCAGGCTCTCGACAAAGTCGTGAATCTGGGCGGCTTTAGCGGCCTCGATCACCTGCTCCAGGGTAGCCTTGGCCTTGGCGTAGGTGATGTTAGAGAAAATCGTGCCCGAGAACAGGGTGGTCTCTTGGAACACGGTGCTGATGTGCGAGCGCAGGCTTTCCAGCGTAAAGTCGCGTACGTCGCGCCCGTCGATGCGCACCGCCCCGGCGGTGACATCGTAGAAGCGGGGAATCAGGTTGGTAACGCTGCTTTTTCCCGAGCCAGTCATGCCCAGAATGGCGATTAGCTCGTTGGGCTTGGTCTCAAAGGAAATGCCGCAGAGGGCCGGGGTGGTGGCCCCAGGGTAGCGGAACGACACGTTTTCAAAGGTGATGCGACCACCGCAGGTGGTGAAGGGAATGGCCTGGGGGCGATCGCGAATTTCGATTTCGGCATCGAGCACTTCGTAGACGCGCTCGGCGGAGGAAGCCGCCTGGGCGATCGCCGGGGCGGCAAAGCCGATCAGCAAAATCGGCTGCAAAATCAACAGCAGGTAGGCGTTAAACGCCACCAGTTCCCCCACCGAAAATTGCTGATTGATCACCGCCGCGCCGCCGTAGCCCACCACCACCACAATCACCAGGTTGCTGACCAAAAAGATAAACGGGAACGTGTTGCGAATGGCCAAAATGGTCTTCATGTTGGCGGCGATCAGGCCGTTGTTGAGCTGGGTGTAGCGATCGCGCTCCGGCACTTCCCGCACAAAGGCCTTCACCACCCGCACCCCCAGCAAGTTCTCCTGCAAGACCGCGTTGAGCTCGCTGAGCTGCTCCTGCACCTGGCGAAACAGCAGGTTGTTTTGGCCAAAAAACCGCGCCATCAGCCACCCCGCCAGGGGCACCACCGTCAGGCTAATCAGCGCCAGCCGCCAGTTCATGACTAGGAGAATGGTTGCAATCGTCACCAGCGTCACCACGCCGCTAATCACCTGCACCAGGCTGGTGCTGAGGAAGGTGCGAATCTGCTCGATGTCGCTGGTGACGCGGGTGAGCAGCTGCGAGGTCTGGGCCTGGTCGTGGTAGCTAAAGCTGAGGGTTTGGATTTTGCTAAAAATGCGGTTGCGCAGGTCGTAGACCACACTTTGCGACATGGCCTCGGCGCAGAAGCTCTGGCCAAAGTTAAACAGCCCCCGGGCCAGGGCCGCCGCCACCAGCCCCGCCCCACTCTGGAGCACCACCGTCAAATTGTTTTCGGCAATGCCCTGATCGATGGCCCAGCGAAACAGCTGGGGCGTGATCGCATAGGCCGCCACCAGCAGCAGGGCGCTGGCCAGGGCCCCCAGGCTGAGCCAGGGGTAAGCGCCGAGACTCCATAGGACCCGCTGTAGCTGCCGCAGTGATGATTTCTCTTGGGGCTGAGACTGAACCAAGCGCCTGCTCCTAACGACAATGCCATGCCATGCATTCTAAAGGGTGTTCTGGCGATGGCTGCTGCTTTTCGCCCTAACCGAGATTGTCCATAATCTAAGCCAACGGGCAGGACGGGCCAGAGGCCAGAGGCCCATCCCCCAAGAGAGTGGGCCTCCAAGTTTTTGGGGTATATGGAGGAATGCTTGTGGGATAGCCGTCCCGGCTGTCCTTCAGGCATTTTCAGCCTAGGGTGGTGAACAATCCAGATTAGTCTTCAGGGTGCGATTTCAATTCCGGGCTGACCTAGGTCAGCCCGGAATTCCGGCTTTGTTACCCTTAACTTTGCTACCCTCAAGCATGGGGCAAACCTAAAAAAGGCAGGCAGGAAACAGCAGTAGCGGTCTGTAATTCTGTAATAAAGACTAAAGGGCAGGAGTTTTTCGGTGGCTATAGACAATCGGCTGGCTGGCTACACGCTGCACCGGGTAATTCATGAGGGGGCCTACACCCGCGTGTTTATCGGCGTGAAACAGCTCAACCAGCAGCCTGTCGTGATCAAAATTTTGAAGGATGACTATCCCTCCCGAGACGAGATCACCCGCCTCAGACACGAGTTTCAAATTCTCAACAGCTTAGATCACCCCGGCATCATCAAACCCCTGGCCCTAGAGACCTACCCCAACGGGCTAGCGCTGATTCTAGAAGACTTCGGCGGCATTCCCCTCAAACGGTATCTCAGCCAAACCGCCCTGGCCGTCGATCGGTTTCTAGACGTTGCCCTGCAGCTGGTGTCGGCTCTGGCGGAGCTGCACCAGCACCAGATTATTCATAAAGATCTCAATCCCCGCAACATTCTCATCCACCCCGAAAGCGGACAGGTCAAAATTATTGACTTCAGCCTTTCCTCGCGCCTGTCGAGGGAGAACCCCAGCGGCAGCAACCCCACCCTGCTGGAAGGAACACTGGCCTACCTATCGCCTGAGCAGACCGGGCGCATGAATCGGACAATCGACTACCGCAGCGATTTTTACGCCTTGGG
>DASQNN010000557.1:0-3174 GCA_035644955.1 Nodosilinea sp.
CTACCTGGCTAGAGTTTTACCGTGAGCACCGCCTGCGCCACCAGTTTCGTCTGGCGGGTCGTAGAGGCGGGCGGTTTCCGCGTCAGCACGAACTGCTGATGGCGCTGCCGGATCTGCTGGCAGGCCACAATCCGGCGCCCAGTCTGGTACATGGTGACCTGTGGTCGGGCAATGCAGCGGTGACGAAGGAGGGAGAGCCAGTAATTTTGGATCCGGCGACGTATTTCGGCGATCGCGAGGTGGACATCGCCATGACCGAGCTATTTGGCCGCTTTCCTGCTGCGTTTTACGAGGCGTACAATGCGGCCTACCCACTCGACGCAGGCTATAAAACCCGCAAAACGCTCTACAACCTGTATCACGTCCTCAATCATTTCACCCTGTTTGGCGGCAGCTACGAGTCGCAGGCCAACCGCATGATCGATCAGCTATTGCGGTGAAGCGTCAAACGTATTTGCAGACCCCGTAAGCTGGTCTAAAAACTCAAGCAATCGCTAGTAGCAAGCCTGTTGGAAGATGAAATGCTTCTAGCCACTAATCTCTACCAACATTTCGCCGGAAGCCAAGAGTTCTAGGGCTCTGGGCAGCATTGTGCCTAGAATCTCGCGTAGTCGCAGGTTGGAGGTATTGCCACAGGTCAGCCAGATAATTTGTGGCGGTGGGCCAAGTCGCTCAACTAGGTCAACGAAGTCACTGTCTTTGGTCATGACTATGGCTTGCTGTGCTCTCGCTGCCTCAAATATTTCGGGGTCTTCTGCATCTCTGAGGCCGAGGTTTCGCAGGGCGATCGCTTCAAGGCTAAGGGTGCTTGAAATCCAGGTCGCGATCGCAGGCGATAACTGGGCATCTACCCAGATGGTCATGCTGTAAGCACCGGATGGTTGAGCTTCCGCGATGCGTACATTAGAGAAGCTTTGAGGTCATCGGACTCCAGATCTGGCATTTCTGACAAAATCTCTTCAGCGCTCAGACCTGCCGCAAACAGGTCAAGCACATCTGACACTCGAATTCTCATGCCTCTAATGCAGGGGCGACCACCGCACTGTTTAGGATTAATCGTAATTCTGGCAAGTAGTTCAGTCATTGTGGTTGGGCGCTATAGCTTTTTCTGTATTCCAACTGGTAGTTTGAGCAGCTAGCATGGCATTCACGTGAGTAAAAATACGATCCATCTCTCCGATTGCATCCAATTCAACACTTTCATCGGTCGTGAGTTGATCAGCCTTCTTCTTTTTAAGCAGATTCTCCATTCGCAGTTGAAGAGACTTGCTGAACTTGAACAAGCTTCCGTTGCCAACTCTCTCAAGTTGAATCTCGTGAATTAAAGATGATGGCTTATTAGGAGCTGCAACCATGGTGACCTCCCTCTAGCTAGATCTTCTTAAACCAGTCAACGTCAATATTAACTGACTCAATCATTGTTATTTTCACTCCAAGCCCTAACTCTTTCAATCTTTGAACCAACTGCTCGCCATCTATTAAATCAATTGGTGGTGCTCCATCCCTTGTTGCTTCTTTGATTGCGTCCCTCGTAAATGTTCCAGTTGTTATAAACAATCCTTTATCAGTTCTTCCCTGCATTGCTCCGCGAAAATCACGAATCTGACTTGCTGTTACCGATCCTTGATAGCGCTTGCATTGGAAAAGGACGTGAAAGCTTAAAAAGCCATTAATACGAGCAATCCCTACTCCATCGATTCCCCCATCGCCAGACTTTCCTGTGACTTGAACTTGAATAAAACCTGATTCACGTAATAGACGCTGAGCTAAGCGTTCAAATGCGAATGGATCAAGCGATAGCAATGTTCTATGAAGCTGTTGATGCCACGCAATCTCTTCCAAAGCTTCGAGAGAATCGATAGCCTCACCTGCGTCTGAGCTCAAAGATTCTGTTTTATTTTTATCAGCTTCTCGAACTACTTTTACAATCTCCTTAGGATCTAGTGTATTAGGGTCTATGCTTGTCTCAGCTAAGGACCAAACACCACGAGACGAGTTCTGTAAAAGGCCATACTTCTTTAAATAAGTCCGGCTCCATGCAAGGCGATATTCAACTTCACTCTGAGACGTGTTTCCGTGAGTAATCTCAAGAACTTTATCCGAGATATTAAGTAACTCAACTACTTTTTCATAAATTTCCTCGATTGTGCCAGAACCACCTAAGACCTGTAGAGCTTGAATTGTAGGCAGAAGCATTGAGTCGAAGGTTGGAACTGGTGAGGATGACCGTTTCATGCCAAAACTAATCCGACTAAGGGTAATTCTGTTATTGATTAAGAGCTAGTTTAGGTACGCCCTTGTCGCAATAGCAGCGAATTAACCACCACAGCCACAGAGCTAAAAGCCATCATGCCACCTGCTGCTGCGGGGCTGAGGCTGACTCCGGCAGTAGGTAGCAGCACCCCTGCGGCCAGGGGAATTACCACCAGGTTGTAGGCAAAGGCCCAGGCCAGGTTTTGGCGAATTTTGTTAAAGGTGGAGCGGCTGAGGGTGAGGGTTTCGAGCAGGCCCGAGAGGTGGTCGCCCATGAGAATTACGTCGGCGGTTTCCATGGCGATGTCGGTGCCGGAGTGGAGGCTGATGCCGACATCGGCCTGGGCCAGGGCGGGGGCATCGTTAATGCCGTCACCCATCAGCGCCACGGTGTGCCCCTTGGCTTGAAGCTGGCGGATCGCATCTACCTTGCCCTGGGGGGAGACTTCGGCGGTGACCTGATTGGGGTTGAGGTTGAGCTGGGCTGCGATCGCCCCCGCCACTTCCTTTCTATCCCCCGTCAGCACCCGCACCTGGAGACCCTGTTTTTGCAGCGTCTCAACTACGGCGGCGGCATCGGGGCGCAGCTGGTCTGCGATCGCAACCAACCCCACCACCGCATCGCCCAGCGCCACGTAAACCACCGTCTGCCCAGCTTTCGCCAGTGCTTTCGCCCGGTCTTGCACATCGGCATCCAGCACCATTTCTCTTTGGGTCATCCACTGCTGGTTGCCCAGGGCACAGGGCTGCACAGTGTCTTGCCAGGTGATTTGGGCGGCGACGCCGAGGCCGGGTTGGGTATCAAACTCGTTGGCGGTTAGCAGATCCAGTTCTCGCGCTGTTGCCGCCTGGTTGATTGCTTTGGCCAAGGGGTGCTGGGTGCCGCTTTCGACGGTGGCGGCCAGTTGCAGAATGTCGGCT
>DASQNN010000558.1:0-18461 GCA_035644955.1 Nodosilinea sp.
CCAATGGTCATTTGCACCACGTGGAGAGGTGCTTTTAGCTCCTCTGCCAAACACTGGGCAATGGCCAGGGTGCTCTTAATTTGCCCCAGGTTGGCCTGCTGGCCAGTAATCGCCAGCACAACCTGCTCGGTATTCTCAATCGGCTGCGGAAAGCGGCTGATCAGCACCGGAATAGTTGTCGATCGCACAATATTGTCAATGACGCTGCCAAAGAAGTTCTCGCGATAGGTTGAGAACCCCTTCCAGCCGCAGATCAACAGGTCAGCACCCTGCTCCTGAATGGTGCGCAAAATGCCCCAGTCGATCGAGTCGTCGATGCGGCCAATGGTTTCTACTGGAATAGTGGCGGCGTGGGCAATGGTTTCGGCCGTTTCGAGCAGGCGGTCTTGCCGGGTTTTCTCGGCTTCGACGATAGGCTGGTTGCGATCGGGCAGCACGTGCAGCGGCAGCAGAGTACCCCCTACTCGCTTAGTCAAAATGATGGCCAGAGTGAGCAGGTTGTCTTCGGTGCTGGGGTTCGCCACCGGAATCAGGATGCGCTGGCCTAGGGTGGGCACCGAGGCTTCGCTCTGCTCTGCCGTTGTGGCTGGGGTAGCCTCTAAAGCCTGGCTATGGAGTTGAGCGCCCCAGCGGGCCACCACCCAGGGAGAGAGCACGCAACTGACCAGAATCATGGCGATGATGGCGTTTACCACCAATTCATCTACTAGGCCAATATCGAAGGCAATGGTAATGGCCGCCAGGGTAGAAGCCGCCTGAGCCATCGATAGGCCAAACATCACCATGGCGCTGGGCAGCTTCCATTTAAACCAGCGGGCCGAGCCCCAGGCCGCCACAAACTTGCTGGCCAGTTCGACCACCACCACGATCGCCGCAATCAGCAAACCCTGGGGCTCACGCAGCAGAATCAGTGGATCCACCAGCATACCCACCGAAATCAAAAATATCGGCACAAAGAGCGTGTTGCCGATAAACTGAACCCGGTTCATCAGCGGGCTGAGGCGTGGAATAATTTGAGTGATCGCCACCCCAGCCAAAAATGCCCCCACAATGGGCTCAATTTCAATCAGGCTGGCCAGGTACGACGCTACAAACAGCGTGGCCAGCACAAAGGTAAACTCTGCCCCTTCGTCGTGACCAAACTTCTTGAAGAACCAGCGGCCCAGCTTGGGTACCCCCCACAGCACCGCAAAGGTATAAATCGTCAGGGCCGGAATTAAAAACAGCCAAAAGCCCAGGGTTAAGTCGCCTTGGTCGGCCTTGACCACCACCGCCAGCACCAGCAGCGCCAGCACGTTGGTGATCAGCGTGCCCCCCAGGGTGGCAATGGAGGAGGGATGACGCATGATGCCCAATTTGGTCAGCACCGGCAGCGCCACCAGGGTGTGGGAGGCCAGACAGGAGGCCACCAACACCGACGCCCAAAAGCTATAGCCCAGCACGAGCATGATCCCGGTGCCCATCAGCATTGGCACCACAAAGGTGGCCAGGCCAAAAATAATTGGCTTGTCGGCATCTTTTTTGAGGTCGTCTAGGCTGGTTTCTAGCCCACCCAAAAACATCAAAAACAGGAGACCCACGGTACCCAACAGCACAATGGTCGGGTCGCGGTCTAAAATTCCCAGCCCGTGGGGGCCCACCACCACCCCCGCTAAAATCAGGCCGATGATGCCCGGCAGCCGCAGTCGTTCTACCAGCAGCGGCGCTACCAGCATAATGGCCAGGATGGTGAGAAAGATGGCCACCGGGTCGGTAATCGGCTCTTGAAGCAGCTGACCCAGCGGTAGGGCCAGCGGTTTGCCTAAGGTGTAGACTGCAAGCCCCATGGAAGTCATAACGGTGGTCCGTGCACGAACGTTGACTGTATAAGCATTGGCCGTAGGTCATAACCTGACTTCCACCCGGAGAGGTAGATGGGCCAGAGCCCCCCAATTGACGGCAGTAGGCCTGGCTGAGAAAGCCAGGCTGGTTTTTTCCAGTGCTCACACTCCGCTGTTCAGGCTCAGTGTGAGCCGGATTTCTCTAAACTGCTCCTGAACTGTCACCCCAAAGAAACCCCTAAGGCTTACCCGCGCGAACCTGGTTTGACCTCAGTTCAGCCTTCAGCTCAGCCAACCGCAGCTTCAGTCAATTCTGTGGGTTCTGCGTCAAGAAACTCTGATTCACCGGAGAGGTCTTCTAAAAGCGCCAGCAGCTCTCGTTCGAAGGCCACCTGGGCCCGATTGGTGCGACCCCCCACGTATATCACGCCCCGCTGCTCCAGCGCCCAAACCTGAGAGTGGGAGACATAGCTCATAATTACCCCCAGCATGAGCAGGCCAAAGCCGCCGTACACCAGCGGAATGCCGGGGTCGGCCTTGATTTGTAGGCCGGTGCTGCCCACGACATCCACCAGGGAAAGGGTAACGCCATTGACCTCTGCTGCCATGCCTTTGCGAACGGTAGAGATCAGCTGCCCGGCGTTGTCGTAAATCAGCACCGACCCCTGGAGGTCGCTGGCCAGCAGGGTTACGCCCTCGCTCAGGTCGGGCTTGGTCGGCAACCAGGTGCCCCAAAAGCGAGGGCCGTCATTCTCTAGCAACTGCATCGGCAGCTGCAGCACGGGACTTTTGTTGAGCTTGACCCGCACCGCCGCAATCCCCCAGTCGGCCTGGTAGAGGGTGACGCCCCTGTGCCGCAGCGGTTGGTTGACGTAGATGGTCTTACGATCGACCTCATCTCCCGTCTGGTTTAGCACCGACAGGTCGGAGTAGAACTGGCTGATATTGCCCTCGGGGGTGTAGTCGATCCAAAAGCGGTTTACCCGCACCGACCAGTCTTTGGGAATTTGCCCTTTAGCCCAGGGACCGGCGTCGAAGACATTGCGAATCTGGAAGGTCTCGCCGCTGGGCACTATCTCTTGGGCAAAAAAGCCTGTCATCGCTCCCCAGATGGCCCCCAGCAAAATCAAAATCATGCTGGCGTGCACCACGATGGGGCCAATGCGGCCCACTAGTCCCTTGCGCCCGTAGAGCTGAGAGCCGTCCTGAAACACTCGATAGCGCTTTTGGGTCAGGGTATTGGCCAGAGCGGTCAGGTCTGTTTCTGTCAGTTCAGCACTCAGGGCCAGTTTTTGAAACTGGCGCGGCTGGCTGTAGTACTTCCACTTTTGCGCTGCCCCCAGGGCCGGAAACTGGCGGGTAAAGGTGCAGGCAATCAGGCTGGCCCCAAACACAATCAGCAGGGCCAAAAACCACCAGGTGCGATACACGTGGTCTAGCCCGCTGGTCAAAATCACCTTCCAGCTCAGAAAGCCGAACAGGGCTGGATCGGCGGGATAGTTGGTCTGGTAAAACTCCAGGGTTTGGCCCTGCTCAATGACGGTGCCGCTGATGCTAAAGGCTGCGATCGCCAGCAGCAGCACAATGGCCAATCGCAGATCGGCCAGCAGCGGCAGCAGGTCTTGCTGAAAATAGTTGCGTATCCCCTGCCAGAGAGTCGGTCGGGGCGCTTCAGACGGGGCCATAGTATCCCTCAAAATCGGGCAACAACATTACACGACTACACCAGCATTACACCAGCTCGGCTGGCAGCAGCCGAGACAGCAGCGAAAATACTCCAAACCCCAGGAGCAGTGCTCCACTGGCCGGGGTTACCCAACTTGACCACTGCCGCAGATCTAGCAACCGCTTTAGGCTGGCGGTAAAGGTGCCCGCCAGCACCAGAGGGGTGACATAGCCCACGGCGTAGGCCAGCAGGAGGGCACTGCCTAAAACGGGGTCTTTAGTGGCCGAAATCCAGGCCAGTAGGGTTGCCAATACCGGAGTGCTGCAAGGCGACGCCACAATACCAAAGGTAAGGCCTAGGGCATAGGCCCGCAGCCAGGGCGGCAGGTTCCAATTTTCAAAGGTGGGGCCGGCCCCCGCCGGCAACGCTAAGGGCACGATGCCCAGCAAGTTTAAGCCCATCACAATCGCCACCACACTCACCACCAGCGGCAGCCCCCAGGCCACCTGGCCGTAGACTAGGCCAAAGAGCCCGGCGACTAAACCCAGCAGGGCCAGGGTAGTGGCCAGGCCGAGAGCAAAGGCGAGCGATCGCAGCACCGCACCACTTCGACTACCGCTCTCGTAACCCCCCATGTAGCCCACCATAATCGGCAGCATCGATAGCAAACAGGGCGACAGGCTGGTCAGCAAGCCCGCCAGCCCCACCATCGAGAGGCTGACCCAGGTGACATGGGTCAGCTGGGCATTCACCAACTGGTTGGCCCACTGGGTGATGTCGTACAAATAAAGCTGAAGGCTGTCGAGCATTGCCGGAGGGTGAAGTGCAGAGGCATCCACCATTGTAACAATCCTGCAACCCGCACTCAGACTTAAGTAGCGGTAAAGACATCAGGGCAGCGCACTGCCGCCGTCTAGGGTTTGTAGGGGCGATCGCCCCTGGGGGCCAAGTCGTGACCCTCGCCGCCGCAGGGGCACCGGTGCCTCCAGATTTATTTCCCGAGCGGCCCGTACCAGCAGAGCGGCCGTGGCCAGGCTAGCCATCATCGAGCTACCGCCGTAGCTCAGCAGCGGAAAGGGTAGCCCTGTCGTGGGCAGCACCCCTGTGGCTACCCCCATATTCAGCAGCGACTGCCCCACCAGCAACACCATCGCCCCCACGGCCACCAGCCGGTGCAGGGGCTGCTTGAGCCGTAGTGCCACCAGGAGCGCCACGGAAGCGTAGACCCCTAGCAACGTCAGCAGCGCCAGGCAGCCCACAAAGCCAAACTCTTCGGCAAACACCGAAAAAATAAAATCAGTGTACTGAATGGGCAGGGAATAGAGCTTTTGCTGAGACAGCCCAAACCCCTGCCCCCAAAAGCCGCCTGACCCAATGGCCAGCAGGCTCTGCACCAGTTGATAGCCCTGGTCGCCGGGATCGGCCCAGGGGTTTAGGAATGAGACAATGCGCTGGCGCTGGTAAGACTTGAGACTGATACTGATGCCCGCTGCCATCAGGCCGCCGCCAGCGGTAAGCAGTAGGTAGGCGTAGGGCAGCCCCGCTGCCAGGGCAATCAGCCAAAGGGTAAGGCCACAGATGGCCGCCGTGCTCAGGTTGGGCTGCAGCAAAATCAGTCCCAAAATGGCCACAAAAACACCCAGCCAAGTGAGCCGGGTGCGCCAGGTGAGCTGATGCCAGCGACCAAACAGTCGCGCCCCCTGCAAGACCAGGCAGGGCTTGATCAGCTCCGAGGGCTGAATCATAAACGGCCCTAGGGGCAGCCACCGAGTCGCCCCATTCACCGTTACCCCCAAAGACGGGATTAGGGTCAGCCCCACCAGCCCTACCAGCCCCAGCAGCACAATGCCGGATCCCTGCAGCAGGCGATCTAGAGACGTGTGCACAATGCGGTTGAAGATCACCAGACCAATGGCTACCCAAAGGAGCTGCACCATAACATAGTGCAGCCCGTAGCCATGCTCTGCCACGGCCACCGCATAGGAGGCCGAAAACAACACCAGCAGCCCGCCCCCTAGCCAAAGAAAAGTGAGCCACCGCAGCCAGCGCGCTTCGGCCGACCACTGTTCTACGGTGGGGTCAATCCATGGAATTAATCGCGCAATGTTCACTCTGCTACCCCGCGGGCCCAAGGGCCAAGTCGTTCAAGGGCCAAGTATAGCGGAGGAGGTTAAAAGCCGTTCACGGTTCTGAGTCTATTTTCACGACTCTTGGTAACGGCTAGGTCGTGAAAATTAAGCTAAAAAAATAGTCCTAAAACATAACGGCAGGGCAGACCCATTGGCCAACCCTGCACGTATTGCAGCATTAAAAACGCAGTAAAAATTTTTATCGGATGCTCCGCTGAAGCAGACCCGTTAGAGCAAGCCAGTATTGGCCCCTTGCCGACCGGTAGCCAGTTCAACCTTAACGATTTTGCCGCCCATTTTTTGAATGCGCTGCTGCTCTTTGAACCAGTTGTCGTAGGGCACCAGCTTGGTGAAAAAGGTATTTTGCAGTTCCCGCTGGGTGCGAATCCTGGTTTGGCTAGGAACACAGGCGGTGATCTTAAACATGCGCATGGCCAAAAACTCTCCTACTATCTCATTGGACAGATGTAAACCAAATCCAAGTCCAGAAGTGGAGTTTTACCAATCGGAAAACAACAGATTCCGAGCTGGACTTGGTACAAGCACTTAAAAGCCAGAGTCGAAAGCCAATGCTATGGACAGCAGGAAGACAGTACAGCACAACCCAGTGTCCTAAACACTCGCCCCTGACTCTGGCCTAGGTCAGCTCTGGCCAATGGCCAAAGCGCAATGGATGAGCCTGGACTAGCTCAAGCCAGAGCAGATGTAGTCGAAGTAAACGCCCATTTCCTTACCAGCGTCGGTGCCCACCAGGCTGGCGGTCACTTCTTTCATGGCTTGGATGGAGTTGACGGTAGCGCCGATGGGTA
This sequence comes from Nodosilinea sp., assembly GCA_035644955.1. Classification (GTDB taxonomy): domain Bacteria; phylum Cyanobacteriota; class Cyanobacteriia; order Phormidesmidales; family Phormidesmidaceae; genus Nodosilinea. The sequence goes on from DASQNN010000558.1 coordinate 6,425, forward strand.
CGCCCAGGGAATTGTAGGTTTCCTTGAGGCCGTTCAGCACGCGCTCATCCAGGATGGAGGGGTCCCCAGCCAGCATGGCGTAGGTGGCGTAGCGGAGGTAGTAGTCGAGGTCGCGGATGCAAGCTGCATAGCGACGGGTGGTGTACATGTTGCCACCGGGACGGGTGATATCGGAGTACAGCAGAGACTTAGCCACGGCTTCCTTCACGATTTCAGCAGCGTTGGCGCTGATGGTGCTAGCGGCACGAACGCGCAGCTCACCAGTTTGGAAGTAGGCTTTGAGCTTGCCGAGGGCGGACCCATCCAGGTACTTGCCCTGAACGTCGGAGGAATTGATAACAGAAGTAATTGCGTCTTGCATTGGTGAAGCTTCCTTAGAACTGACGTAATCTCAACAACGAATCGACGGAGTAGCGCGATTGCGACTACTGCATAGCGCCGACAACATAGTCGAAGTAGGATGCGGCTTCGGAGGCATCTTCGCTGGACAGCAGCGAGGTAGCCACAGCCTTCATGCTGCGTACAGCTTCAGCCACACCGGGGATAGGGGTGCCCAGGGAGTTGTACATTTCGCGCACGCCCACCAAACCAATTTCCTCGATGGGGGTGACATCACCGGCGACCACACCGTAGGTGACCAGGCGCAGGTAGTAGTCCATGTCGCGCAGGCAGGTGGCGGTCATTTCTTCGCCGTAGGCGTTGCCACCGGGAGAAACAATGTCAGGACGCTTTTGAAATAGCTGGTTGCCAGCTTCCTTGACAATGCGCTCGCGGGACTCAGTTAGCACCTGGGCAATCCGCAGACGGCGCTCGCCAGAGGTAACAAAGCCTTTGATGCGATCCAATTCACCGGGGCTAAGGTAACGAGCCTCAGCATCGGCATTCACGATTGACTTCGTGACAATACTCATTGATGGATTCCTCCGAAAAATATGACCAGATGATTTGAAACTGGCATTTAAGGGTTCGGGGCCAGAGCTAACTCTTGTACAGAACCTCAGACCTGGCAGCCTTCCCGATTAATTGTCCGGCATTGCGTCAGCCTTCTTCAAAGTAGCGAAATATTTTGTAATAGTTTTCCTCAGGTTGGCTGAGGCCTGATGACATCGCCATCTCAGGGACTAAATCAAAATGATTTAAGTCCACAAAACTATCGTTCCGGCTTCATTTAAAGCCGAGATTTAATATTTCGTTACCGAAGCAGAGTTCGGCAATTCCAAAACAAAACTTTTGACGCTGCTACCCTATGGGCATCACAACTAAGGCCGTGACAATCCAGCCCTACGATCGCCCTAAGGGTGGGAAGTGTCCTTAGAGGCACTCCCCACCCGGTGAGGTCTAGGCGCGACGGTAGGGTACGCCCTGCTTGCCAAAGTAGCGCAGGTACTCGGCGGAGTTAAGCATGGCTTCGGCGACAGCCATGGCACCCTGTTGGGCTGCGATCGCCCCATACTCAGCGACATCTTCCAGGTTCCGTCCCAGCAGCTGACGGGCCATAATGGCCACCAGCTTGGGAGCGGGGTAGGCGGCTACAAACCGCGTCTGGTAAGCGGGAGACTGCACCAGCTGGCGAATGAACTCGCGCAGGGTGATGCGATCGCTCTGCACCAGCGCCTCAGCCTGCACCAATCGCCACTCAGCGGGAATCTCGCCCTCGGGCAGCACCATCACCTGACGGTAGACGGCGGTGAGCACCTGCTCAACCTGCTCAGGGGTAGCTCCCGGCTGGAGCCGGTAGAACCGAGTCGTGGGAGCCACGACCACGGTCTCGGCCTCCACCGAGGCTCGGCCCACGGTAGCCGCCAACTCCGCTGAAGCTGCCGCCTGAGTCGCTACGGCATCCGCCATCAGCGGCATATCGGCGACATCCACCGTTGCCTTTGAGCTGACAAAGCTAGGCACGATCAAATCGCGGTTTTGCTTGGTGAGGCGGTTGTAGAGCTTCTCCGTATTGGGGAAGTTGGCCGCTGGCAGGGTGGGATAGCGCCGGTAGGGCACCGTGTCTTCCCCAAAGTTGTCGGCGTATTCGGTGGTGTTGAGCATGGCCTGAATGAACCCACGAATACCTTCGCTAGCCAACACCTGGTTGTACTTGCGAATTTCCACCTGGTCCTGCGGCGCCCGACCCAGGAAGTGCTTGGTGCCGAACTCAATCACCTGGGTGTTGGGGTAGGGTGCGTAGAACTCTTTGATGTATAGAGTCGAGGTGCCCAGCCCCTCAATGAACTCCTTCAGGTTGATTTCGCCGTTGCCTAGCTTGCTTTCCAGGGCGGTGAACTCGCTCTTAACAATGTAGGGCGCAATATCCCGCTCAAAGATTTGTCGGTAGGCGGCGGCGGTCACTAGATTCAGGTTGGGCTTGTCGGCCAGAGAGGTGAGCTTAAACACCTTTGTCTGCTGGCGCTGGCGGTTGACCCCCTGGGCCAAGCGGCGCTGCACCTCGGGAATCGCTCGATCCTCAGTGACGCTGCCTAGCTCCACAAAGCGAGGAACGCTGGTATCAGCCACCGGCACCATGCCTTTTTCAGCCAGGCTGCCGGCCCGCATGCTGCGCAGGGCGAGCCCCTTAGGCGTCAGGTAGCGCTCGTAGGGTACGGTGTCTTCCCCAAAGGCTTCGGCGTACTCCTGACTGTCGATAATTGAATCGACCAGGGCGTAGAAGCCTTTCTTGGCGCAGATGTCGAAGTAGGCGTTGGTTTCCTTGCGTCCGTAGGTGGGGCGGCCCAGCAGGCGCCGGTGAATGTACTCCACCGCCTTCATCACGTACAGCGACGACCAGTAGGTCTTACGGAATGCTTCAGACTTTGCGATCGTCCGAATGAACTCCTTCATGGAGATTTCGCCGTTTTCCAGCTTAATCTCGGCGACCTTAGAGCGTTGACCTGAGTACACCTCGCGGCCAAACACCTGGCGGTAAGCAGCGCTGATGATCGTCTGGGTCGAGCTTTCGGAGTAGCGGACGCTGTTCTGGGTGTTGCCAGTTCTAGGAATTTGATCCAGCTTGAACACCTTAGCCCCCAGCGAGCCAGGATTCTCAGGCCGGGCGGTAGGATTGCTCAACTGGTTGTTGATGCCGGGGCCACGGTGAATCAGAATCCGGCGAGTGTCTTTGTTGAAGAACGCTGGAGTAGCGCTGACGTCGCGGGTTTCCTTGGGGAAGATGGCGCCAAACTGAATCTCCAGCGGGTCGTTGCCCGAGCCGTAGGGGTGCTGGTCAGGCAGAGGCTGCTCGTAGGCCGCAAACAGCGTAATGAACTGCGGCTTTTTGCGGAAGGGGGCGCTGTAGTTAAACAGGTCAAACTGAGGTCCCCAGTTGCGGCACTCCTGGGCTTCTTGACCCAGACCGCGCAGGTAGGGTACCGTCTCTTCCCCAAAGTAGTCGGAGTACTCTTTCGAGTCCACTAGGGCGTCAATTAGAGCGGCCAGACCACCGCTAGACACGATGGAGAAGTAGTCGCGCACCTCCTCCCGGGAGCTGGGCGCACGGCCGAGAATGTGGCGGAAAGCCAGTTCTAGGGCGCGGCTGTTGATGTAGGGGTCGTAGAAGTTTTTGCGGTACAGGGGCGACTTGGCCAGGCGACGTACGAACTCCTTCATGGAGATTTCGCCGTTCTTGACCTTTGACTCCAGGTCAGAAACAGACAGGGAGTAGGCGCGGGTAATATCGCGCTCGAAGACCTGACGATAGGCGGCTTTCACCACATCGTTTTTCTCCCCGGCGGAGAGACCGGGCTTCATGGCGTACTTGGGCCGCCGCTCAGCCGCATTGAAGTAGATCTGAGGCAGCTCCAAACCTTGCAGATCGTTAGAGGAACGCTGGCGCACCTTGTTTGAGGGGGTCGGCGCCCTAAACTCGCTCAGCAAAACGCCGAAGTACTGGGTGACCAGCTCTTGAGCTTCGGGGTCGCCATTGAGGTAGCGCAAAGACGCGGCCTTCATGGTTTGAATGGCTACAATCGTTGCCGCCGAAGAGCAGGCGTTTTCGATGATTTCGCGCAGGCCACGGACATTGACCGCAATGATATTGGGGTCGCCCGCCACAATGGCGTAGGTAATGTAGCGCAGGAACCAGCTCATGTCACGCAGCGATTTCTGCATGTTGCTGGGGCCGTAGCGCGACACGCTGATGGGGCGAAACCCAGGCGGTACAGGCCCCGAAGGCGTAGAGGTAAACAGGTTTTGAAACAGCCCACCACCACCGCTCTCGATGAAGGTCGAGGTGCCTAGCCGGGACGCTTCTGCTTCGTTGAGAACAGTGCCAGCCCGGGTTTTTTCAACCGGTGATTCGCTGTCAACTCGCTCCAGGTAGGCCAGAGGAGAACCCCCGGTAAAGATGCGGTTGGCCGCCTGGGAGACAATTAATTCAGAGTAACGGGTCAAAATCTCAGCAATCTGCACCCGCTTTAGACCAGAACCAAAAAAGCCCGATAGCTCTTCTAGCTCACCCCGGCCCATGTAGCGATCTTGCTGCTCGGCCTGGGAAATTGTGGCCACTGGCAGAGTTTGGTAGAGCTGGGGCCGCGCTGGTGCACTTCCACCACTTGCTTTAACACTCATGCGTTTTCAAAGGCTCCCTATGCGGACAATGACGGCATCAAAAAGGAAATCTATCAATCGGTTGTGGCAGTGCAGGACGCTACACGTAACAGGAACCTGGCCTGAACCAGCGTAAAATCACTGAACTCACCTCTAGGTAAAGCGTTGTGAACCTCACCGACCACGCACTCCAGCAGGGCACCGAATGCGGTATCTATGGATGGCGGGCTATTTGCTGACCTGGAATCAGATTAAACCGTTTCAGGACAGCAACACAGATTATTAAAAACTGTGTAACATCCAACCGTTTAACTGCCTTTGGCCATCATAGAGGATGGCCACTACACCCCTGAGAAGGCGGATAAGTTTTGTAACGTTTCGTGATAAAGCTGGGAGCTTAAAGCTCTAAAGCCGCCTCTGCTAACGGGTTTGATTTGCTAACCGCGGTAGCGATGCTGGTTGAGGTCACCGAGGTGCTGGACACCGACCCCAGTGAAAGTGACGACCCCGATTTCTCCATTAGATTTATTCAGATTTATTCAAACGATTCATGGACGACTTGACAAACACTCAGGCAGTCAGCGATGCGGTGGCTCGCCTCTACAACACCTACCCCTTTCCCCCAGAGCCATTTTTAGATGAGGCGCCACCGGGTTACAACTGGCGCTGGTACTGGCCTACGGTGCACAGCTTTTGTACGGGGGCATTGCCCGTTGGTGACAAGGTACGGGTACTGGATGCGGGCTGCGGCACCGGCGTCAGTACTGAATATATCGGTCACCTCAACCCGAGGGCTGAGGTGCTGGGCATTGATTTGAGCGAGCGGGCGATCGCGACGGCCACCGAGCGCTGCCGCCGATCGGGGGCTACCAATGTTCAGTTTCGCCAGCTCAGCATCTACGACGTCGATCAAATCGAGGGCGAGTTTGACTGGATCAACTGCGTCGGCGTCATTCACCATATGCCCGACCCCCTGAAAGGGCTACAGGCCCTGGCCACCAAGCTAGCCCCCGGCGGCTTTATTCATCTCTTTGTCTACGCCGCCATCGGTCGCTGGGAAATCTCGCTGATGCAGCGGGCGATCGCCCTCGTCCAGGGCCGTCAGCGGGGCGACTACCGCGACGGGGTGCAGGTGGGGCGGCAGATCTTTGCCAGTTTGCCCGAGGGCAATCGACTGAAGCAGCGAGAGCGCGATCGCTGGTCGATGGAGAACCACCGCGACGAGTGCTTCGCCGATATGTACGTGCATCCCCAGGAGGTCGACTACACCCTAGACAGCCTGTTTGAGCTGGTCGAGGCCTCGGGTTTAGAATTCGTGGGTTTCTCCAATCCTCAGGTGTGGCAGCTCGATCGCCTGCTGGCGGCAGACCCCGCCCTGCTGGAGCGAGCCCAGCAGCTTCCCGAGAAAGATCAGTACCGGTTGGTAGAGCTGCTGGATCCCGAAATCACCCACTTCGAGTGGTTCCTCGCCCGTCCCCCCTATCCCCGGTTCAGCTGGGATAAGGACGCTGCCCTGCTGAGTGCTATTCCCAGCCGTAACCCCTGTATGGAGGGTTGGCCCAGCCAGAGTATCTTTGACCACAACTATCAGATCGTTGCTCTAAATCAGGCCGAGTTTGAGTTTTTGCAGGCCTGCGATCGCCACAACGGCCCCACCCCCACTCAGGCCCAGGCCAGCGTCGCCGATCTGCTATCCCAGGGCGAGGCAAGCCTTGAAGCGGTGCGGCAAATGCAGCAGCGGCAGCTCATTTTGCTGGCCTCCCCGCCGCAGCTTGGATAAAGATAGGTCGAGGATAACGGATTTACTTTTGAGAAGCGTCTATTAAGTATTATTGCCGTGATATGATCGTCTACGGCCTGTTAAGACAGGCGAAACCCTTTAACGGCTAAGGATTAGGCGCTTTCGTGGCCCCATTGCCCTCCGAACACACTGACCCCGTCGATCAGGTCGAGGCAGAGGTAGACCCCGGTCAAACCGAAGGTCAAAGTCTCCCTCCGGCTTCGACGACGGCCATGGAAGAGTATTACCAGCTGCAGCAAAATTTGCTGCTAACCACGCTGGCCTTTACCGGCGTAATTTTTTTCAGCGTCTGGTTGGCCTACTCTCTTCCAATTGCTCTGAATTATTTAATAGGAGCGTGCGGCGGTGTGGTTTACTTGAGGATGTTGGCAAAAAGCGTGGCCAGCATTGGGCGCGGAAGCTCAAGGCTAGGCAGCGGCCGATTGGCCCTTGTGGTCGGTCTGGTTTTGGTGGCTACTCGGTGGCAACAGCTTCAGGTGGTACCCGTTTTCCTCGGGTTCTTGACCTACAAGGGGGCGTTAATTGCTTACACCCTCTGGACTGCGGTACTGCCCAAGTCACCATCCGGGTCTTCCCAGGCCTCTGGTTAACCTAGATCGGTGGTTCCCAAGCATAGCATGCTTTTTCCTGGCGGGTCTTAAGGAGAAGTCGATTTAAGAGATGGCGCTCAATATGCTAATGATTCATCCCTTAGTCCTGGCAAAGCTAGAGGTTGGCCAGCATTTGTACTGGCAGATCGGTGGCCTTAAACTTCACGGTCAGGTCTTTCTGACTTCCTGGTTTGTGATCGGCGTGCTGCTGCTGGTATCGCTGTTGGCCACCCGCAACATTCAGCGGGTACCCTCTGGCCTCCAGAACTTCATGGAATACGCCCTAGAGTTCATCCGCGACCTGGCCAAAAACCAAATTGGTGAGAAAGAGTACCGGCCCTGGGTTCCCTTTGTGGGCACTCTGTTTTTGTTTATCTTTGTCTCCAACTGGTCTGGGGCGCTGATTCCCTGGAAGCTAATTCACCTGCCGTCGGGTGAGTTGGCCGCTCCCACTAACGACATCAACACCACTGTGGCGCTGGCGCTGTTGACGTCCTTAGCCTACTTCTATGCGGGCTTTAGCAAGCGCGGCCTGGGGTACTTTGCCAAGTACATCGAACCCACTCCCATTTTGCTGCCCATCAACATTTTGGAAGATTTCACCAAGCCCCTCTCCCTCAGTTTCCGTCTGTTTGGAAACATCCTGGCCGATGAGCTGGTGGTCGCTGTGCTGGTCCTGCTGGTGCCTCTCTTCGTGCCGCTGCCAGTTATGGTCTTGGGTTTGTTTACCAGTGCCATTCAGGCGCTGATCTTTGCAACCCTGGCCGCGGCCTACATCGGCGAGGCCATCGAGGGGCATGGTGGTGAAGAGCATGGATGACCCCCAGTGATTTCCTCTTGGGGAGCATTCAGTTTGTATTGGCTGGTAGGGCAGGTGCTGCCAGCCGATGTGGTCCTTGGGCCGCACCTACAAGAAACGCCGATCGCGCGTTGTCTACGACCTGAACGAGTTGTTGATTGTCCAAATCGAGGTAAAGACATGGATTCTACTATTGCAGCCGCTTCCGTAATTGCAGCCGCTCTGGCCGTTGGTCTGGCAGCTATTGGCCCTGGTATTGGTCAAGGTAATGCAGCTGGTCAAGCGGTAGAAGGTATTGCCCGCCAGCCCGAAGCTGAAGGCAAGATTCGCGGCACCCTGCTGCTGAGCCTAGCTTTTATGGAAGCGCTGACCATCTACGGTCTGGTGGTAGCCCTGGTGCTGCTGTTCGCCAACCCCTTTGCGTAGACAAAAACGCCGGGCTAGGGAGAGGTCTAGCGCCTTTCCCTGCCTACCGAGGGTTACAGCTTCCCCTTTGAATTTTTCCCCTTAAATTTTCACTTTGCAGTGCTGGCCCTGGGCCGAGTTAAAGGGCATACCCACAATGATGAATTTTGTTTGGTTACTGGCGGTTGAGGCCGCTGAAACGGTTGAAGAGGGCGGTGGCCTATTTGACCTAGATGCCACTCTGCCACTGATGGCGGTGCAGTTTGTGCTGCTGGCGGTGGCACTCAATGCTCTGTTTTATAAGCCCCTGGGCAAAGTTTTAGACGAGCGGGATGGCTACATTAGCTCCAATCAGGTAGATGCAGCCGAGCGTCTGGCCAAGGCCGAGCAGATTGCCAAGCAGTATCAGCAGGAGCTGGCCGAAACCCGTCGCCAGGCCCAGGCGGTCATTGCCGAGGCCCAGGAAGAAGCACAGAAGATTGCGGCTCAAGCCGCTGCCACAGCTCAGCAGGAGGCTCAGGCCCAGCGAGAGCAGGTACAGCAGGAGCTAGACGAGCAAAAAAATCAGGCCATGTCTACCCTTGAACAACAGGTGGATGGTCTGAGTCAGCAAATTTTAGACAAGCTGCTGGGTTCTTTGGCGGCCTAGACTATCGCCGATGAATGGGTAGTTTAAGCTTCCAGATTGGCCCGCGTCGTTGACGGAAAGTAGGGATATGACTATTGGTTGGTTACTAGCGGCGGAAGAAAGTGGGTTGGGTTTGGATTTCAACATCCTGGAAACCAATCTGATTAATCTGGTCATTATTATTGGCGTGCTGTATTACTTCGGCGGCAAGTTTTTAGGGAAAACCCTATCTACCCGTCAATCGACAATTAAGACGGAGATCGCTGAAGCCGAGCAGCGCAAAAAAGAAGCCGCCGCCGCTTTGGCAGAGCAGCAGCAGAAGCTGGCTCAGGCCCAACAGGAAGCTAAAAAGATTTTGGCCGAGGCCCAGACCGCAGCGGAGCGTACCCGTGAGGAGATCCTGGCCCAGTCTAAGGTCGACGTAGAGCGGATGCGGGCCACCGCTGCCCAGGATCTGACCTCCCAGGAGGCTCGGGTCATGCGAGAACTGCAGCAGCGCATTGCGGCCCTGGCGATTGAGCGAAGCGAAGCGGCTCTACCCGGACAGCTAAACGACGATTTGCAGCGGCGTCTGGTTGACTCCAGCATTGCTCTGCTTCAAGGAGAATAACCATGAATGACACAACCTTGAGTTCTGAAATTGCCGGCCCCTACGCCAAGGCGCTGATGTCGGTGGCCGAAGATCAAAACGCCGTTGAACAAGTGGGTGCCGAAGTAGCGAATTTGCTGGAGGTACTGGCTAGCTCCCAGGAGCTGACCGGGTTTTTGATGAATCCTCTCATGTCTCCCGACTCCAAGAAGGGTGTGCTGCGCCAGATTGCCGAAGGAAACGTCAGTGACTTCGTGCTGAGATTTTTGATGCTGCTGGTTGACCGAGGGCGGGTGGCCTTTTTGATGCCTATTCTGCGGCAGTACCAGACCCTGCTGCGGGAGCTAAACAATACGGTTTTGGCCGATGTTGCAGCGGCGGTTGAGCTGTCTGAAGAGCAGCAAAATGCCATTCGCGATCGCGTGAAGACCATGACCGGTGCCAACAGCGTGGAGCTGTCGGTACAGGTCGATCCATCCCTGATTGGGGGCCTGGTGATCAAGGTGGGGTCGCAGGTCATTGATGCCAGTCTGCGGGGACAGCTTCGCCGAATTGGTATGCAGCTGGCTACGATCGCCTAGCGGCACAAGCTTGCCCCATGTTGGGCAGTTTCTTTGACGTCTCGTGTTTATGTAGGTTTATCCAGAGCAAGTCCTATGGTTAGTATCAGACCTGACGAAATTAGCAGCATTATTAAGCAGCAGATTGAGCAGTACAACCAGGAGGTCAAGGTCTCCAATGTGGGTACGGTGCTGCAGGTGGGCGACGGTATTGCCCGCATCTATGGCCTCGAAAACGCCATGTCCGGCGAGCTGCTTGAGTTTGAAGACGGTACTGTGGGTATCGCCCTCAACCTGGAAGAAGACAACGTGGGCGCGGTGCTGATGGGCGACGGCGTCAACATCAAAGAGGGCAGCGCCGTTACCGCTACCGGCAAGATTGCCTCGGTTCCGGTCGGTGAGGCCATGCTGGGCCGGGTCGTCGACGCGCTGGGTCGCCCCATCGACGGCAAGGGCGATGTGCAAACTACCGAAACCCGCCTGATTGAGTCGCCGGCCCCCGGCATCATTGCGCGGAAGTCGGTGTACGAGCCGATGCAGACCGGCATTACCGCCATCGACGCCATGATTCCCATTGGTCGAGGCCAACGTGAGCTGATCATTGGCGACCGTCAGACCGGTAAGACCGCGATCGCCATTGACACCATCCTCAACCAAAAGTCTGAGGATGTGGTGTGCGTCTACGTGGCGATCGGGCAAAAGGCCTCCTCGGTGGCTCAAATCGTGGATGTGCTGCGCGAGCGCGGTGCCCTCGAGTACACCATCGTGGTAACGGCGAGCGCTAACGACCCTGCTCCCCTTCAGTACCTGGCTCCCTACACCGGTGCCAGTCTGGCTGAGTACTTTATGTACAAGGGCAAAGCTACCCTGGTGGTCTACGATGACTTGACCAAGCAGGCCCAGGCCTACCGTCAGATGTCGCTGCTGCTGCGTCGTCCCCCCGGTCGTGAGGCCTATCCTGGGGATGTGTTCTACCTGCACTCCCGTCTGCTGGAGCGGGCGGCTAAGCTCAGCCCCGAGTTGGGTGAAGGCAGCATGACTGCCCTGCCCATTATTGAAACCCAGGCTGGGGACGTGTCGGCCTACATTCCCACCAACGTCATTTCGATTACCGACGGCCAAATTTTCCTGTCCTCTGACCTGTTTAACTCTGGCCTGCGTCCCGCCATCAACGCCGGTATTTCGGTGTCTCGGGTAGGGTCTGCGGCCCAGATCAAAGCTATGAAACAGGTGGCCGGTAAGGTGAAGCTAGAGCTGGCTCAGTTCGACGAACTTCAGGCCTTCTCTCAGTTTGCCTCTGACCTAGATGCCGCCACTCAGAAGCAGCTGGCTCGTGGCACGCGTCTGCGCGAGCTGCTGAAACAGCCCCAATACTCTCCTCTGCCGGTGGAAGAGCAGGTGGCCATCATCTATGCGGGCATCAGCGGCTTCATGGATGAGGTGCCGGTGGATCAGGTTGTGGCGTTTTCTAAGGCCCTGCGCGACTACCTCCGCAACAGCAAGCCCAGGTTTGCAGAACTAATTCGTGCCGAGAAGAAGCTCGGCGACGAGGGCGAAGCCATTCTCAAGGATGCGATCGCCGAAGCCAAGCAGGCCTTCCTGACGGCGGTTTAAGTCTGTATTCTGGCCCTCTGTTCTAGGTCGGATTGCTGCTTGAGCAGCAATCCGACCTCCCGACGACCCCTTAGGGATCCACTATGCCTAATCTAAAAGCGATTCGAGACCGCATTAAATCTGTTAAAAATACCCGCAAAATTACCGAAGCTATGCGGCTGGTGGCTGCGGCTAAGGTGCGTCGGGCCCAGGAGCAGGTGATTGCTACGCGCCCGTTTGCCGATCGCCTGGCCCAGGTGCTCTACGGCCTGCAAAGTCGGCTCAGATTTGAGGAGGCCGACCTGCCGCTGCTCAAACAGCGCGAGGTGAAGACCGTGGCGCTGCTGGTTATCTCCGGCGATCGCGGCCTCTGCGGCGGCTACAACACCAACGTGATTCGGCGGGGCGAAATCCGCGCTCAGGAGCTCGCCGCTGAGGGTTTGGACTACCGCTTTATTCTGGTCGGGCGCAAGGCGAGCCAGTACTTTAAGCGTCGTGAACAGCCCATTGATGCCAGTTTCATCGGCATGGAGCAA
>DASQNN010000559.1:0-7115 GCA_035644955.1 Nodosilinea sp.
GCGATCGCGATCGTTAATTACCTGCAAGGGCAGCGCCCCTACCGTTAAACGGGGGTGGGGTGCATCGCAAAGTAGAGCCGAGGTGTTGGCCCACCCTATGGCTGCTTTTATTGTCTGTTAACAGTTCCAATGCTTGATTACCGCCGTATGCATCGGATCGGTCAAGGCGAGTAGGACGTTGACATCTAGCAGGTAAACCGTCATGGAACTTCGTCGCGTAGGCGGTTTACAACATCTAGATTAGCGGCCCTTACGCCCGGTTGCACAGGAAATAGCGGTAGCCCGTTGCGAACGGTTGGTTTTTGGCGCTGAGCAAGGGCCTGACGGGCAAGGTCTGATAGCACCTTTCCAGGGGAAATGCCCTGTTGCTGAGCGAGTTCTTCAACAGCGCTGAGAATATCGTCTTCGAGATCGAGAGTGGTTTGCATGTCGCTGCGTTGCCGAAGACTGAAAACAAATGCCTTTATTTTACAAGGATCTCACAGGGGAGGTTGTGCGGGAAAAGGTTAGCTGAATAGCGCTTAAGTTGAATGGTGGGCACTGCCCACCCTACTTGCTGGTTAGAGTAGCTCTCGGACGAAATTATAGAAAACTCACCAACCGACAACGACCAATAAGGTGTGGAGGTTCAAGTTTCATTGTCTTTGAGGGCATCCCTCAAATAAAGCTCTATAAACTCTTCAGCTGCCTGGTGGTTTAGGGTCTTAAGAGCTTTAACAATATCCAGCAGTGTTTCAGCTGTAGGATCTCGCATTTCGTGCACCCATCGATAAACGTTAGTGCGCTCTACCCCTAGCGACTTGGCAAGGCTGTACTGGCTAACGTCGTATTTCTCTAGAACGTGCTTGAGCACCTGACCTGCTTTACCCATGAGCCCTATGGTGTCAGAGCTTCACGGCTTCGTAAACGTATGCCCAATAGTTGACGAATACCTAATGGATAACTATTATTGTGCGTATTCCTAATGGTTCACGTCCTCAAAAGGTATTCTCTATGCCGCAAGCGTTTATTCCTTCAGCGCTGTCTAGCCCTGCACTGCAAGTCACGATCGAACCCGCCACCGAGCCGGGGCGCGAGGTTATTCGCATCTTGGTCATCGGCAGTGCCCACGGCGTAGAGCGCATCATTCACGAGCTTTACCGCCTGGGCTTTGCCGAAGTGCGCGAGTGGAGCAAACCCCAACCCACCGGCCGCATCAACGAAATCATGCGCGTTCTCACCCGCTATGTCATGGTGGAGTAACCCTAAAAGGCGCCTTCAGTATTTAGCGATAAACATCCTGTCGAGGCCCAACCTTGACGACCAGAATTAATAGCTGGTCGTCCTCAAGGCTGTAAATAATGCGATAGTTGCCTACTCGGATGCGATAAAGATTTTCCTCACCAGAAAGCTTAACCACCCCAGAGGGACGAGGCTCGTTGGACAGGGCGTCAATTTTGGGCTTGAGACGCTGCTGTTCTTGAAGTTGTAACGCTTTAAATTGTTTCGCGGCTGGTTTCGTAAACTCTATACGGTAGGTCATAGCCCAACGTCTGCCTTGAGGCTTTCCCAAGCAACGGTGCCCTCAGCAGCAACGGTAGCCAAAGCTTGCCGAGCATCGACAACATCAGCCGCATCCTCTGCCTGCTTCGACTTAAGAAATTGCAGGAAGTCTAGCACCTCAACCAGCAACAGCTCTGAGGTATCGTCGAGTTCTTGGATGAGTAGTTCTTTGAGAGTCATAAGTCTAGACTTCCATGCCAGGATTGCCAACAGATACCTATAGTTTATCCGCAGCTTTTGCCTAGTTTTGCGGGTTGAGGCGGTTGGCTAGTAGGGCGACAAAAAACATGGGCAGCGACACGCCAATGCAGATTAGCCACTGGCTAATGCTCAGGGGCGTGGTGGAAAAGAGGAAGTTCATCACGCCCACCTGGCTGAAGATAATCTGGAATGCGATCGCCACCACAATTCCATAGCCGATCGCCGACACATCTCCCAGGGGCACCTTTAGCCCTCGCATACGAGCGGCCACCGAGGCCCAAAACTGGCTAATGCTAAGCAGGTAGATAATCCGCCCCGCTACCAGGGCCTGAATCGCCATCGTGCGGGCCAGGGGAATGTCGCCCGTGGTGCGACGAATCCACTCAAAGACGCCGAAGATCAAGATCCAGTTAAACACCGAGATCAGGGCGATGCGCTTGAGCAGATCCCGCGACAGCAGAGGTTCATTGGGGTTGCGGGGCGGGCGGTTCATCAGGTTGTGCGACTTGGGCTCAAAGGCCAGGGGCACCGTCATGGCGATGGAGTTGACCATATTCAGCCACAGCACTTGCAGCGAGAGAATGGGCAGCACGTCGCCGCGCCCGATTAGCACGCTGAGCAAAATGGTCATCGACTCGCCGCCGTTGACCGGCAGAATGAAGGCGATCGCCTTCATCAGATTGCGAAACACATTGCGCCCCTCTTCCACCGCCGCCTCAATAGAGGCAAAGTTGTCGTCGGTGAGAATCATGTCGGCGGCTTCTTTGGCCACCTCGGTGCCGGCTTTGCCCATAGCAATGCCGATGTCGGCCTGCTTGAGGGCGGGGGCATCGTTGACGCCGTCGCCGGTCATGGCGACGATGTGGCCCTTCGATTGCAGAGCTTCCACCAGACGCAGCTTTTGCTCGGGGGCAACGCGGGCAAACACCGAGCCGTTTTGCACGGCGTTGGTGAGGTCAGACTGTTCCAATTTAGCCAGATCTCGGCCCGTGTAGGCGATCACTTGCTCGGTGGGGCTAAGGCCCATGCGCTCGGCGATCGCCGCCGCCGTTACCTTGTGGTCACCCGTGATCATCTTCACCTCAATGCCCGCCGTCTTACAGGCATCTACTGCCTGAATGGCTTCGTTACGGGGCGGGTCGATCATGCCCTGGAGGCCCAAAAATACCATGCCCTCTTTGAGGTCGTTGTGGTCAATGTGGTGGCCGCGAAAGTTTTTGGCCACAAAGCACAGCACCCGCAGCCCCCGTGAGGCCATACGCTCGGCCTGAAGCAAAATGCGATCGCGCCCTGAACCATCAAGCGGGGCGGCTTGTTCGGCGGCGTTGAGCGCGCGATCGCAGCGGGCCACCAGCGCCTCTACCGAGCCCTTGGCCAGCAGCCACTGCCCGGCGGTATCCTGCTGGTGCAGAGTGGCCATGTACTGAAACTCAGACTCGAAGGGGATGCTGTCGATGCGCGGGTAGCTGTGGTTGAGCTCCGAGCGGTCAAAGCCGGCCTTGTGGGCCGCCACCAGCAGCGCCCCCTCGGTGGGGTCGCCCACCACGCTCCAGTGGTGGTCTTTGTGCTCCAGCTCTGAGTCGTTGCAGAGCATACCCACCATCAAGCACTGGCGCAGGGAGGCGGCCATGGCATCGAGGGGCACCGGGTTGTCTTCGCCGTCGCGCAGTTCGCCGTGGGGGTTGTAGCCCTCGCCGGTGAGGTCGTAGTGGCGATCGCCTGAGTAAATGCTCTGCACCGTCATCTGGTTTTCGGTCAGGGTGCCGGTTTTGTCAGAACAGATTACCGTGGCGCTGCCCAGGGTTTCGACCGCCGGCAGCTTGCGTACAATGGCGTGGCGGCGGGCCATGCGCGACACCCCAATGGCCAGGGTAATGGTGACCACGGCGGGCAACCCCTCAGGAATGGCGCTCACCGCCAGGGCCACGGCGGCCTCAAACATTTCGATCGGCGAGTTGCCCCAGACCAGGCCCACGGCAAAGGTTAGGGCCGCTACCGCCAAAATGGCCTTGAGCAGGGTTTTGCTAAAGCGGTCAAACTTGCGGGTCAGCGGGGTGACCAGATTGCCGCTCTCGTCCATCAGCTTCGAGATCCGCCCGGTTTCGGTATTGAGGCCGGTTTCGACCACAATGCCTTCGCCCTGGCCAAAGGTAACAAAGCTGCCCGCGTAGGCCATGTTGTGGCGCTCGGCCAGAGGGGTGTCGGCGGGCAGAGTTGCCAGGTCGGGCTGCTTTTCGACGGCGACAGATTCTCCTGTGAGGGATGACTCGTTGATTTGCAGGGTGCGGCCCCGCAGCAGGCGCAGATCGGCGGGTACCTTGTCGCCGGAGGTGAGCAGCACAATGTCGCCGGGCACCAGGTCGCGCGACGACACCTGCACCTGCTGCCCGTTGCGGCGCACCATGGCATCGGTGGTAACGGAAGAGGCCAGGGCGGCGATCGCGCTCTCCGCCTTTGACTCCTGCACAAAGCCAATGATGGCGTTGATCACCGTCACGCCCCAGATCACCCCTGCATTTACCCAGGAGCCCAGCAGCGCCTTGATCACCCCTGCAATCAGCAAGATATAGAGCAGCGGCTGGTTAAACTGCAGCAAAAACAGCACAACCGGATGCTTTCCCTTCTTCCCCTTGAGCTCGTTAGCACCGTAGCGCCTAAGCCGCGCCTGGGCCTCCTGAGCCGTCAGCCCCGCCTCTGGGTCCACCTTTAACCGTTGGGTAATTTGGCTGCCTTCGACCTCGTGCCAGGTCAGGCTGGGCCGAGCTTGGGACTTAGGTGGCGAGATCTGTTGAGTCATAGCGATATTCTCCGTCAGGGGGCTAGTAATCTGTCCGTTTCTGGGTCAACGGAAGTTGCCAACCGCATGGGGTAACAGGGTAAGGGCCGATCTGAAGCCTTCTGAACCCTTAGTGCACCGCTCTAGCACTGTTAATAATCTCTGAGGGATTTTTTTCGGGAAGCAAACAGAGAAGCCGGTGTTTAGCGGCGCAAGCCAGCGGGTGAGTGAAGTGGCCCTACGTCTACGGTAAAAGGCAACACTGCGGCCCAGGGCGCTTTCTACACCAGAATTTACCTGCCGTAAGCTATTTCAGGCGGTCAGCAGCAGGCGGCAGGCAACTAGCAATTCTCATTGATGGTCCTTGTTAGAGGACTTTCGCTTTGAGCCTTGAACTTCTAGTCCTAGGCCCAGCGGCCCACGTGGCGACAGCCCAGGCTCCCACCAGAGCCTCTTATCCATAATGAGGAATTGCTGGCCGGTAACCCAGTGCCTGCTAGTCTGACCAAAGTGAGCTATTCTACTACCGTGCGGCGGGCGGTCAGTGCCATGCCGTGAAGTAGAGGGGGGGAAGCCGTGGTAACTGAGGCCACCCAAGAACAATTGCAGGTTTTGCTAGACACCGGGCGCTTTGATGCAGCCCAAGCCCTGCTGACACCGATGCAGTCGCCGGATGTGGCCGATGTCATTGACGAGCTGCCGGAGACCTTGCAGGCGGTAGCCTTTCGCCTGCTGCCCAAGGATGAAGCGATCGAGGTTTACGAGTACCTGTCGCCCCGGGTACAGCAGGCCCTCCTGGAGGATTTTAAGAATCCTGAGGTGCTGGAGATCATCGATCGCATGTCTCCCGACGATCGCGCCCGGCTGTTTGACGAGCTGCCCGCCAAGGTGGTGCGGCGGCTCACTCTCCAGCTCAGCCCCGCCGAGCGCGAGGCCACCGCCCTGCTGCTGGGCTACCCCCCCGACAGCGCCGGGCGGATTATGACCTCCGAGTTTGTCGCCCTGCGGGAGACCTTCACCGTTGAGCAGGCCCTCGATCGCATTCGCCACCTGGCCGAAACCTCAGAGACCATCTACACCCTTTACGTGCTCGACAACGCCCGCCATTTAATTGGTGCCCTCTCGCTGCGCGACCTGGTGGTGGCCCAGCCCGATCGCACCCTGCAAGACATAATGCGGCGGGACATGGTCTACGTGCACACCGACACCGACCAGGAAGAAGCAGCGCGACTAATTCAGCGCTACGACTTTTTGGCCCTGCCGGTAGTCGATCGCGAGCAGCGCCTGGTGGGCATCGTCACCATCGACGACCTGATGGATGTGATCGAGGAAGAAACGACCGAAGATATCTACACTGGCGGCGGTGTGCAGAGCGGCGGCGACAGCTACTTTCAGACCAACTTGGTCACCGTGGCCCGCAAGCGCGTGGTGTGGCTGTTTATTTTGCTGATTACCAACACCGGCACCAGCGCCGTCATCAAGGGGCAAGAGGAACTGCTAGAGCAGGTGGTGATTTTGGCGGCGTTCATTCCCCTGCTGATCGACGCCGGCGGCAACGTGGGGGCGCAGTCGTCCACGGTGGTGATTCGGGGCTTGAATACCGACGAGGTCAGGTCGTCTCAAATGGGCCGCATTGTCTGGCGCGAAACCCTGGCTGGGGCCATCCTGGGCGTGCTGCTAGGCATCGCCGTCACGGTCTGGGCCTACTTTCTCCAGGGCAACTGGGAGGTAGCCCTGGCGGTAGGCCTTAGCCTGGTGGCCATTTCGGTGCTGGCTTCTTTTGCGGGGTCGGCCCTACCGTTTTTGTTTAAGGCACTCAAGTTTGACCCGGCGCTAATGTCGGCCCCCTTTATCACCACCGCCGTAGACGTGCTGGGAGTGCTGATTTACCTCAACCTGGCCCGCGTAATTTTGGGGATTTGAGGGGGTCTGTGGGCTAACCGAGCACCGCCGGGCAATGGTGCGTCAGCCCGAGCCGGTGGTCCTTCAACCCCCAACCCTTATCCATTCAAATTCTCCGCATCCCATTTCAGCACTGACGCGTTCACCCCCTGCTCGCGCTTGAGCTTGGCGTCTTTTTCAAACCACTGGATGATCTGCACTGCCGTCAGGGCTTCGATCGGGGTGCCGGTGTCGGCGGCAATCACCCGTAGCAGCTTGCCGGTGGAGATGGTGAGACGGGCCAAAAATTTCTCTGGGGACGACAGCAGCGCTTTGTCGACTTCTGCCGACTCTTCGGGGGTGAGAAACTGAAGCGATTGGTCAAGCATGGTAGGCGAGGAATTCAGAGGGCAACTATATGTATAGTGTCAGACCTGCCTGAGGTTAGCAAAATCGTTTGGGGGGTATGAACCCAGTTTGTACTCAAGGGGTAAAAAAACGGCGGCCAGAACCTTCTGAGCCGCCATTAATTTGGAGATAAACATACTAGATCTACGCTTCAGGCAGCGCTTTGGATGCCTTGGACCTGGAACTTCCTAATCTCCAGTATGTCGCGGCCACATCCAATTGTCGGTCTCGCCGCCGAAATTGCCGATCCCACCGGCCGGCGCGTAGACCAGGCGCACGTCCTTGATCTCGAGCTGCTGCTGCAGGA
>DASQNN010000560.1:0-2314 GCA_035644955.1 Nodosilinea sp.
GATCGCGAAGACCTCACCCCCGACGCCGTGCGCCTGTTTCCGTGCAGCGTGCTGCGGGTGGTAGACCGCATGTGGACCACCTACACGGGCGGCCGCTTTGGCTTTAGCGTTCAGCTTCAGCTGTACCAGGCCGTGGGCGGCACCCTAGAGACAGCTCTATCCCAAGACACCGCCACCCTCAACCGCCTGGGCGATCGGGTCGGCTGGCGACAAAACGACCAGTGGAAGACCATCAACCAGGCCCGCCACGACCTCGATGACCCCGTGGGCTGCTACCCCGTCGTCTGGTGGGATTCGCCCTACGGTGCCAAAATGGTCAACTACTTCCTCAGTCGGCTGTTTACCTGCAACCTATAGGAACCAGGCGTTGCTGAATACAGGTATGAATTTAAACTAAAACGTCTTTTGTAGGGGCAAACGGCCGTTTGCCCTTACCCAAATTCATGCTTCAATTCAGCAACACTGAAACCAGCCGTAGCGCCCCAAAACCGGCGCGGCACTCCCCTCCCACAGGCTTTACTCAGCCCCGGTCTCAGGGGTAACTTCGGGAGCAACGGGCTGAGCCTCGCGGCGCAGCTCATTCTGCTGCTGGATGCGGAAGTTGTTGGCTGCGTCGGTAATACGGCCTCGGTGCTGGCGGCTAAAGTCGCTGGGGCTGCGATCGTTCATTAGCACCGCTCGGTGAATGAGATCGAAGGGACTAGCGCTGTCGCCAAAAACACCGTTGCTGGCATCAGAGGAGCCAAACCCCTCACCGGCATTGACCCGAGGGGCGCGAGCAGGGTCGATACTGGTGGACTGGGCCAGGGCCATGGGAGCCGCCAAAGCCAGCAGACCAAAGGCCGCAATTCCCGCAGGAACGGCTTTGCGCACCGCAGCGACTACCGATCGCGAACTAAAATTTGGGGAAGCCATAGGAGCACTCCTTGACACCATAACTTGACACCATAACAACTGAAACTTTCGGGTACAGGCAAGCTGCACTGTCTACGTTGCCATTGTAGCGGCTAACCGACCGGCTGCCGAATCAGCGTATACCAGCTCTAGGACTGGCTGAGGGGCAACAACCAGATTCTCCTAAGGCGACTTTTGGAAAACAGTTTCCCCAATGGTGGGCACTGCCCACCCTACAGCCGCTGTAGTCGTTGGATTGAAGCTGGTATCTTCCCTAGAAATATCCTAAGCAATGCGGCGGCGCAGCAGGGGTTGAATCAGCCCCAAAGACAGACCGCAGAATGCCACCAGCACCGCCAGACAAGCTCCTAGGGACACCGCCGCGAAGGGGGTTTGAAGGACGGTGCTACCCAGGCCCCAGGTCGGGTGCAGGTACACATAGCGAATCGGCTCGATCGCATAGGTGAGCGGGTTGAGGCTGGCCACCACCTGTAGCCAACCGGGCATAAACTCCAGGGGCACCAGAGCCGTGCTGGAGAACAACAGCGGCAGGTTGGTGACAAAAATTACCCCAATCAGCTCGATGTGGCCGGGCAGGGCAAAGGTCAGACCCAGGCTGAGGGCCGTTACCCCTAGCACCAGCGCCATAACGATAAATAGCACCAGCAGCAGCCCCGGCAGGCTGGGCAACCCCGCCCCCAGCACCGCGCTAAGGGCCACGATCGCCGCCGTTTGCACCAAACTCAGGGTCGCAATAAACAGGGCCGACGCCACCACAATGGAGTAGCGAGACGCCAGGGGCGCGACTAAGAATCGGTTCAAAAAGCCAAACTCGCGGTCAAACATCACCGGCAATCCCGCATTTAGCGCCCCGCCAAAAGCGGTAAACACGATGATGCCCGCCCCCAAAAACTGGCCGTAGTTGCGGCTTTCCCCAAACAGGCCAGCGGGCACGTTCTGAAACAGCGCCCCAAACAGCACCAGCCAGATCAGCGGCTGTATCACCCCCGCCACCAGGGTGGTCGGGCGTCGCTGCAGCTGAATAAACAGCCGCCGCGTCATGGCCAGGGTCTCTTGTAAAAAGGCTCCAGAGACAACGCCTTGGGCTTTGACCACATCGGCCTTCCAGGCGTTGAGTTCTGAATTTTCGAGACTGGGGGCAGCCTCTCGGGTAGGGGATGGGGTGGGAATGGTGGTGCTCATGGTGTTATCCTAGCGTCCCTTCATAGCCTGTTTCTTTTCTTTTTTGAGGTCGCGCTGGCCCACGGCGGCCAGTTCCGCATCCATCAGGGTGCGGCCCGTGGCGGCCAGGTACACGTCGTCGAGGCTGGGGCGCGACTGGGCAATGCCAAATACGGGCAGATCCGCCGCTTTAAGGGCCTGCTGAATGGTCAGCAGCACGTCGGGCTGGCGATCGACC
>DASQNN010000561.1:0-1868 GCA_035644955.1 Nodosilinea sp.
GAGGGCGATCGCATCCAGCTGATTGCCACCGACCTGGAGGGCGTCCCCAACGTTGCTCACGACCTCACCGCCGACTACTACGTGATGGCCGCCGATATTCCCGGCATTAAGGCCCTGTTTGCTCGCGCCGACGGCGATGTAGCCCCCGCCCTGGTCTCTCAGATCGACCAGCTTCAGGTGGCCGACCCCTTTGCCGTGGCGCGCTTCTGGCTCGATCGCGATTTTGAGTGGGAGCACAGCTGGTTCACCAGTCTCTCCGGCTATAAGCTCACCGACAGCATTACCCTCTATCACCGCATTCAAGACGACTACATTGCCTGGGGCGATCGCACCGGGGGCAGCGTCGTCGAGCTGCATGCCTACTGTTATAAAGAAAAAGACTTTCCCACCCAGGCCGATCTGCTCGACACCTTTGAGGCCGAGCTGTACGATGTGGTGCCCGAGCTGAGAGGGGCAACGGTGCTGCACCGGCAGTTGGTCAACCAGAAAAACTTTGCCGGCTTTCCCCCCGGTAGCTTTGCCAACCGGCCCCAAACCGCCACCGCCGTCGACAACTTACTGTTTGCCGGCGACTGGGTGCGTATGCCCTTCCCCTGCGGGCTGATGGAGCGGGCGGTAAGCAGCGGGCTGCTGGCGGCCAACGTCATTTTGCAGCGCGAGGGGGTGCAGCGGCGACCGATTCTCAGCGTCAATCCCGAGGGAGTGCTAAAGATTTAGAGGTAGATCAGCTAGACAAAGGGCCAAACGGGAGCACCAAATTGATTGGCCTCAGCCGTCACTAATGGGTAAAAACTCATGGCCCGTCTGAGCTGAGATAAAATGATAGGGAAGTTTGAGAACCTATAAGTAAGTGTTTTGGTTCAGAACTGAGGTTGAGTTTATTCTGGCTTTACGGCTATGTTCACAAACGATTCGCATGCTCAGCCTGGTACAACTAACAAGGTTGTCGATCAACGACTTAGAGCCATCGCCTACAGTCTGGATTGTCTCATTCCCGGTTTTTACCTCTGGCTGGGGCCGATCAAACTTCGATTCGGTGGCAGCCTACCTGAAACAGACTATCCAGGCATAATTCATAGCCCAGTCGGCTTGGCCATGGTACTACCTGGTTATCGCATTTTTAGCACCTATTCGGGTGACTATGACCCTCGATAAACACAAGCTGGATGGGATTGATCAAATTACAGCAAAAACGCTGCCTACTAAAGATTTTGAAGCCTTGCTGTTAGGAGCAGGATATCAGAGGGCGGGCTCAGCTCCTGCCAAGGGTAATCGAGTGAAAGTCTGGTGGAATCATCCGACACACAGACGTATTGAAGCGATTTACAGCCCTGATGAAACTATCGCCATTACGGCTTACCATGTCGATTAGAAATTATTTCTAACCTCCTATCAGTAGCTCACCGTCGGGCGAACCCGGATAAAGTCGGCGTTATCAAGCGAACCCACAGATGGATGTAATTGACCTTCAACCAGTGACAGCGGTGATTGGGGAGCATAACCAAACAGAACAGCCCCTAGCTAAAGGCAAGCCTCTGCGGCAGTTAGGCATCAACCTCAACCACTGGTACGCGGTGGCTCAGAGTGGTGAGCTGGGCACCAAGCCCCTGGCGGTAACCCTCTGGCACCAGCCAGTTGTGCTGTACCGCGATCGCGCTGGTCGGCCCATTGCGGTAGAAGACCGCTGCCCCCACCGCCAGGTCAAACTCAGCGAGGGCACCGTGGCGGGCGACAACATTACCTGCGCCTACCACGGCTGGCAGTTTGCCCCCGACGGCACCTGCGCCCACGTGCCCTACCTCGAACCCCAGCAAAAGCTGCCCACCTGCGCCCTGCGCCGCTACCCGATCAAAGAACAGGATGGCTTT
>DASQNN010000562.1:0-4114 GCA_035644955.1 Nodosilinea sp.
TCAGCGCCTCGGCCTCGGTCCACGGTAGGCACAGCACCAGCTCAAAGTCTTCGCCGCCGTAGAGGCACCAGTCGATCGCCTGCGATCGCCCTACCCAGGCGGCCAAAGCCGGATCAATGGGCAGATCGGCCTCGCCCAGCACGGCCCCCACTCCGCTGGCCTGACACAGGTGCAGCACCGCGTTGGCTAGGCCGTCGCTGGAGTCCATGGCGGCGATGGCGCGGGCGTTGGCGGTTGCCCCTAAGACCTCCCAGAGGGCGGCGATCGCATCGAATCGGGGCCGAGGCCGCTGGTGAGCTGCCACCCAGCGATCGCGATCGGCGGTGCTAACCTCCTCTTCCCGCTGCGGGTGCAGCAGCAGCTCTAGCCCCGCCCGCGACAGCCCGTGGTGGCCCGTGGCCACGATCGCCTGGCCTGGCTGGGCCCGATGGCGGTACAGAGCCCGCTGGGGCAGCACGCTGCCCAGGGCGGTGATAGCCACGCTCTTGGTGTCGGCCCGGCACAGGTCGCCCCCGAGCACCTCGCCGCCCCAGCGCTCTAGACAAGCGGCCATGCCCTGGTATAGCCCCTCTACCCAGGCCAGGGAAGTGTGCCCTGGCAGGCTCAGACCCACGGTAATGCCCACCGGGGTTGCCCCCATGGCGGCCAGGTCGGAGAGGTTGGCGGCCACCGCCCGCCAGCCCACATCGGCCGGGGCGGTGGTGCGATCGCTAAAGTGCACGCCATCGACCAGGACGTCGGTAGTCACCACCAGCCGCTGGTCGGGGGGCAGGGCCACCACCGCGCCGTCGTCGCCAATCACATCCCCAGGGCAAAACCGGAACAGCCGCTGCAGCAGCCCCAGTTCCCCCAGGTCGGCGATGGTTTGTGGGTCGCTCACAGCAGGGCCAGAAAAAGGAACTAGGAGGGCTGCACCAGGTTTTCGGCTCCGGCAATCACCCGGATCGACTCGATGCGATCGCCCTGGGTGAGCTGCTCTAGCACCTCTTTGTTCTCCACCACGTAGCCAAACACCGAGTAGCGCCCATCGAGCAAATTTAGCCCTGCCGGGGTCATCTCTGGCTCAAATAGAAAGAAGAAAAACTGCGACGAACCGCCGTTGGGGTCGTCGTTAGGGCGGGCCATGCCCATGGTGCCAAAGGCCGAGAAGGGCAGCACCGGCTGATCTAAGAAGCGGCCAATCTCTTCCAGGGTGGTGCCGTAGACGGGTGCTTCGTCGCCCTTCACCAAAATCTCCAGGGGCACCGAACGGTAGGCCTTGGTTTTGGGGTCAATAAACCCGTCCTCAGGGCCGGCGGGGTCGCCGGTTTGCAGCACGTAGTTGTCTTCAGCGCGAGTAAACTCCAGGCCGTCGTAGAAGCCCCGCTGCACCAGGTCGACAAAGTTGCCGCCGGTCACCGGGGCGCTGTAGCCGTCGATCACGGCCTGCAGCGTACCCTTATTGGTTTTTACCTCCACCGTGGCTCGACCCTTGAGCTGGGGCAGCTCGTCGTACTCCGCCGGCACCTCAAAGGGAAACTTGGTCACCATCAGTTCTTCAACCCGGCTGATGTCGTCTAGTATGGCTGCCCGCCTAGTCCATACGGTCTCGCGATCGCGCCCGTCAACCGCCTCCCGCAGGGGCAACAGCTGGGCCTGCATGTCGTCGAGGTAGGAAATAGCCGCCGCCCGCTTGCCGTCGGGCACCGCCGCCAGCATTGACTCCCGGCTGCGCATCAACGTCCGCTCCACCTTGGTCAGGTCTTTGCCCATGGGTCCCCAACGCTTGCTGCGCAGCCATTCTGACAGGCCCTCTAGGGTGCCCTGCACGGTGCGAATATCGCGGTTGTCGATGGGCAGCGAGTAGCGTAGCAGAGCGCTGCCATCGGTGATGGCGTTGCCCGGTGGTAGGTAGGCTACCAGGGGGCCGGTCGGCAGGGCCGAGGCCGAGGCCGCCGAGCCAAGCCAGAGGCCAATCACCACCACCAACCCCCAGGCCAGCTGCGCCAGAGGTCGCGCCAGAGGTCGAACCAGAGTGTCCCAGCCTAAACCTAGCCGTCTATTCATTACCCGCATTTCCTTGGCCATAACTCCATTTTCCGCCTCGGCGGCTTTTATCATGCAGCACACTGCGTCCCTACAATCTTGTCATACTCTGGAACTCTCCTGGCCCCTGGCCATCGCCAAAGCCGGTTTTTGTCAGCGCCTTAGGTGGCCCAGCGAACCCGCAGCGGTTGTGGGTAAATCCTGCGGGAAATGGCCGCAGGGGGGTAAAATGAGGTGCCAAACTTAGACTGTTCACCGTTAGCCAGCGCCATGATTTCTAGCAACGACTTTCGCACCGGTACCTCCATTGAGCTAGACGGCTCCGTCTGGCGCGTGGTGGAATTTCTCCACGTGAAGCCGGGTAAAGGCTCCGCCTTTGTGCGCACCAAGCTCAAGAACGTCAAAAGTGGCAACACCGTTGAAAAGACCTTTCGGGCTGGCGAAACCGTGCCCCAGGCGGTGATCGAAAAGAAAGACATGCAGCACACCTACCGCGACGGTGAGGACCTGGTCTTTATGGACATGGAAACCTACGAGGAAGTGCGCCTCACCACCGCTGAAATTGGCCCCCAGGTGAAATATCTAAAGGAAGAAATGGCCGTCAGCGTCGTCAGCTGGAATGGTCAAATTCTAGAAGTGGAGTTGCCCAACTCCATCGTGCTCGAAGTCACCCAAACCGACCCTGGGGTAAAAGGCGACACCGCCACCGGGGGCACCAAGCCCGCTATTCTCGAAACCGGGGCCCAGGTCATGGTGCCGCTGTTTATTTCGATTGGCGAAAGAATCAAGGTTGACACCCGCACCGATACCTATCTGGGCCGCGAGTAGAAAACCTCGGT
Organism: Nodosilinea sp.; assembly: GCA_035644955.1. Lineage (GTDB taxonomy): Bacteria > Cyanobacteriota > Cyanobacteriia > Phormidesmidales > Phormidesmidaceae > Nodosilinea. The sequence goes on from DASQNN010000562.1 coordinate 2,865, forward strand.
ATTTCGTTTCCTGCTAACGGCCACCCCAGGGTAGAGCCCCTGCTGGCCAACCTGAGCAGCTGAATCCCCATCAGACCCTATCAGACCGTATGAGACTTACGCCGTGGAACTAAGCGTCACCGACCTGAGAGATTTAGTCGCTGCCCTGAGCCAGAGCGATATTGTTGAGTTGACTCTAAAAAGTTCAGACTTTGAGCTGACCCTGCGCAAACCGGGCGCTATGGTAACAGCGGCTGCCCCGGCCGCCCCAGGGCCAGCCCCAGAGCCGACGTTGAGCGCCGCGCCGCCCGTTGTCGAGCCGCCCCCCGCCCTAACTACCCCGCCGGTAGCACCGCCGGGTAAGGGCAGCGATCTGGTTTCCATCACCTCCCCGATGGTCGGTACGTTCTATCGCTCTCCGGCCCCAGAAGAGCCGCCCTTTGTGGGGGTAGGCGATCGCATTACCACCGGGCAGACGGTGTGCATTATCGAAGCCATGAAGCTGATGAACGAGCTAGAGACCGAGATCAGCGGCGAAATCGTCGAGATTTTAGTCGAGAACTCCCAGCCCGTGGAGTTTGGCCAGACCCTTATGCTGGTGCGCCCCGTCTGACCTTTGCCCTGGGTATGTCCATGACCGTAGACCAGCGCATAATCGTGCCTCTGGATGTGCCCTCTGCTCCGGCCGCCCTGGCCCTGGTGGAGGCCCTGCCCCAGGTGAGCTTTTGGAAGGTGGGCCTGGAGCTGTTTGTCAGTGCCGGGCCGGCTCTGATCGAGGCGCTCAAGGCTCGCCACAAGCGGGTATTCCTCGATCTCAAGTTTCACGACATTCCCAACACCATGGCCGGGGCCTGCAGGGCAGCGGGGCAGTACGGGGTAGACCTGTTGACCGTGCACGCAGCGGCAGGTCGGGAGGCCCTAGAGGCGGCCCAAACCGCCGCGATCGCCGGGGCCGAGGCCGCAGGGGTCGAGCCTCCGGTGGTACTGGCCGTCACGCTGCTGACCAGCATCGACCCCAACGCCCTGGCCATAGAGCTCAAAATTCCGCTGGAGGCCACCAACTACGCCCTTCAAATGGCCCTGCTGGCCCGCGATAGCGGCCTCCAAGGAGCCGTCTGCTCACCTCAGGAGGCCAGCCAGCTGCGGCGATTTTTGCCCGCCGAATTTGCCCTGGTTTGTCCTGGGGTGCGCCCCACCTGGGCCAGCAGCCAAGACCAGCGCCGCACCCTCACTCCGGTTCAGGCGCTCCAGGCTGGGGCGACCTATCTGGT
>DASQNN010000563.1:0-25078 GCA_035644955.1 Nodosilinea sp.
TAGTCAGCCAGCTGCGAAATGTGAACCATACCCTCCTGGCCGGGCATAAACTCCACAAAGGCCCCAATGGGGATGACGCGGGTAACCTTGCCCACAAACACGTCGCCAGCGGCGGGCTTGAAGACAATCGATTCGATCAGGGCTTTGGCCTGGAGAGCCTTTTCGCCTTCGATAGACGATACAGTCACGGTACCGTCGTCGTTGATGTCGACTTTGGCTCCCGTTTGCTCGGTAATTGCCTTGATCTTTTTGCCGCCGGGGCCAATCACCATGCCGATCATCTCAGGATCAATCTTGAAGCTGATCAAGCGGGGAGCGTAGGGCGACAGCTCTGTTCTGGGGGTGTCAATGGTGGCTAGCATTTTCTCCAGAATATGCAGCCGGGCGGGCTTAGCCTGGTTGATGGCGTCGGCAATCACCTGCAGGGGCAACCCGGTAATTTTCATATCCATCTGCAGGGCGGTGATGCCGGTGTCGGTACCGGCGACTTTAAAGTCCATGTCGCCCAAAAAGTCTTCGATGCCCTGAATGTCGGTGAGAATGCGCACCTCATCGCCTTCTTTAATCAAACCCATGGCGGCACCGCTGACGGGTTTGGTAATGGGTACCCCGGCATCCATCAGCGATAGGGTAGAGCCGCACACCGACCCCATGGAGGTGGAACCGTTGGACGACAACACCTCCGACACGACCCGAATCACGTAGGGGAACTCTTCTTTGGGAGGCAGTACCGGCACCAGCGCCCGCTCGGCTAGGGCACCGTGGCCAATTTCACGACGACCGGGCGATCGCATGGGCCGAGTTTCACCCACCGAGTAGGGAGGGAAGTTGTAGTGGTGCAGGTAGCGCTTCTCTTCGTCAGGATGCAGGTCATCCATCATCTGGGCATCGCCGGGGGTGCCCAGGGTGGTCACCGACATCACCTGGGTCAGCCCGCGCTGAAATAGCCCGGTGCCGTGTACCCGCTTGGGCAGTAGCCCCACCTGGCAGGATATGGGACGCACCTCGTCGAGCTGGCGGCCGTCGACCCTCACCTTCTCAGCGACGATCTGCTGGCGCATCAGCTTTTTGGTCACCGATTTATAGGTATTGCCCAGGGCTTTACCGTTCTCAGCTACCGCCACTTTGACCGAGTTGTCGTCTTCTAGGGCATCAATGGCGGTGACCAGCTCCTCTTTGATGGCATCGAGCTTTTCGTCGCGCTCGGGCTTGGTCAGGCTGAACTGCTTCAGCACCTCTTTGATGGCCTCGGCAGTTTTTTCTTCAATAAAGGTGGCCAGGGTAGGGTCGGTTTCGGGTTCCGACTCGCTCACCACCTCGATGCCCAGCTCTTTGATCAGCTCTAGCTGGGCTTTGATCAGGTCTTGCACGACTTCGTAGCCAAAGTCGATGGCTTCAATGATGTCGGCTTCGGGCAGCTGGTTAGCTCCGGCCTCAACCATAATCACGCCGTCGGGCGAACCGGCGACTACCAGATCTAGGTCACCATTTTCGACTTCTTTATAGGTGGGGTTGATGACAAAATCGTCGCCCACTAGGCCCACGCGCACCGCCGCCATGGGGCCGTAGAAGGGGATCTTGGCCAGCAGCACTGCGATCGAGGCACCGGTTGCCGCCAGCACATCCGGGGGCACCTGCTCATCCATGGCCAGCGTGGTGGCCACAATTTGAATGTCGTCGCGCAGCCACTGGGGAAACAGGGGCCGCATGGGACGGTCAATCAATCGGCAAATTAGCGTGGCGCGCTCAGGGGGGCGCCCCTCCCGCCGCAGAAAACCGCCGGGAATGCGCCCGGCAGCGTAGAGACGCTCTTCATAATCAACCAGCAGAGGCAAAAAGTCGATGCCCTGACGTCCTGCTGAGCGGGTTGCGGTTACCAGAACCGCTGTTTCTCCCGACTGTACTAACACCGCACCCCCCGCTTGAGGAGCCAATAACCCACCCCTTAGGTGGATATCGCGACCACCAAAGGAGATTGTTTTTTCAAATTCTTGCATGTACGACTACGTCCTTTCTCTCTCTTACCATTCTTCTGTGTTACTTTGGCCTGATCCTAGCACCGATGGCGGCAATGGCTGCTCGCCGGGGCCGCCATCGGCAAAATTAGGCAAAAGACTTAAGGTTTTGGGGCTCCAGCCGCCATCGGCTGAGGTTATTTTGGATGAAAATTTCTGGCCCTAGGAGGCTACGGTTATCGCTGTACTGGTTACTGGAGTCGCGGGGTTTATTGGTTCGTTTGTCGCTCGGCGGCTGTTAGACGGCGGCCAGCAGGTCTACGGTATCGACAATCTCAACGACTACTACGACGTGGGCTTAAAGCGCGATCGCCTAGCTCAGCTGGTTCCTTACGAAGGCTTTACCTTTGAGCAGCTAGACCTGTTCGATCGCGAGGGTATGCTTGCCCTGTTTCGCCGCTATCAGTTTCAGTACGTCGTACATCTAGCGGCTCAGGCGGGGGTGCGCTACTCCTTAGAAAATCCCTTCGCCTATTCAGACAGCAACCTCTCGGGCTTTTTGAACTTGTTGGAGGGCTGTCGCCTCATGAAAGTCGAGCATCTGGTGTTTGCCTCATCGAGTTCGGTGTATGGAGCCAACCGCAAGGTGCCCTTTGCGGTAGACGATCGCGTCGATCATCCGGTGTCGCTCTATGCCGCCACCAAAAAAGCAAACGAGCTGATGGCCCACGCCTACAGCAGTCTGTACCAAATTCCCACCACGGGACTGCGATTTTTTACGGTGTACGGCCCCTGGGGTCGCCCCGACATGGCCTACTTTACGTTTGTGGAGGCGATTTTGGTCGATCGCCCCATTCAGGTGTTCAACCAGGGCCAAATGAAGCGAGACTTCACCTACGTCGACGACGTCGTTGAAGGAGTGGTGCGCGTAATGGAGCACATTCCTTTGGGTGGGGCCCAGGCCAGCAGCGACAGCCAGGCCCCCTACAAAATCTACAACATCGGCAACCACCAACCGGTGGAGCTGCTGCGCTTTATTCAGGTGATTGAGGCTGCTCTGGGCAAAACCGCCAAAACGGTGCTTTGCCCGATGCAGCCAGGAGATGTTCTGGCCACCTACGCCGATGTCAGCGACCTAATGGCCGATGTCGGCTTTGCGCCCAGCACTCCGGTGGAGGTGGGCATTGAACGGTTTGTGGCGTGGTACAAGCAGTACTACGGGGTCTAAAGCCAGGGCCCAGCGAAATTTAGTAAGCCAGAGTTTCCAGGGTTTCACGCAGATAGCGGCGCACCAGCTGGTCGAGCGGGGCCGACTCAGCTTCGGCGGCAGGAAGTTCGCCTTTCCAGCTTTTGAAGCCGGAGCTGCTAGCGATCGCGCACTTGAGACTGTACCAAATCCGGGCGTGGTCAGAAAGCTGGGTGGAGCTTGCGGAGCGAGTTACGGCCATAGCTGCCTCTAAAAATCAGGTAAACGTTAAACCCTAGGTGGCTTTAACGTCCGGGGCGGTTCGATCAACCGGCGAACCAGCCAAAACCCCGATTGATTAAAGCACCACCTATCCAAGATAGCGCAACCGTTCCACCGCTATTGTAATGGGGACCACAGTCTCAGTAATTGATAAATATCTATAGATGGCGCAATCTGTCCTTAGGAAGTATGCGGGTATGCCTCTAGGGTGATGGGCAGGGTTTCAGCTAAAGGGGCGGGCTCAGCCGGGCATAGGTCATCCTCCAAGGCATCGACCTCCGGGTGGCTAAAGGCTGGGCGATCGGCCTCAACTTCAGGGTGGCTCAGCCTCAAAAGATTGTCGCTGGAATTATCGGTTCCCCCATGGTCTACCGCCACAGTCTCTGCAGCATTGTCTTGGGGGCTGTATTCCGCTTCCGGTGCCAGGGATAAATCAGTTTCTAGGGATTGCGCTTGCTCTAGAGGGATAGCAGTGGAGGCCGCTTCGCCGTGCCTAACCTGCTCATGGTCAGGATTATTCTCTCGAACTTCTGCCTGCCCCTCCGGCAGTCGGGCCATGTCGGCATTGCTTGTCTCGGCGGCTATAGCTCCGGGTAGGTCTACAGAGAGATCTGATGCAAGGGGTTCTAGGGGCGTGGGGGCGTTGCCAACCGCGATTGGAACCTGGGGCGTGAGGTTTTGCGGCGTTAGATTGGGCAGCAGCTTGTTTACGGGTAGCCCCAGCCAGCTAAAGTCAGCGGCTATGGACTCAATGGGATAGGGCAAAACCGCTGCCATGCGTCGGTCTGGGGTGGCCAACACCTGCAGCACAGCTACGGGCACCTGCAAGAACAGGTTCGCGCAAAAGAAGCTTAGGGCGGCGATCGCAACCCCAGCCACCCTTCCCCAAACGTCAAAGGGAGTGATATCGCGGGCCAAAAACGCTAGAGGATAGAGCTTTACCAAGACCCAAACCAGAGGGATTGGTACCAGCAGTGCCCCCAGCCGCACCCGCCAGCGTTGAAACTGACTGAGCAAACGGCGCTGATGATCGTTGAGAGCAGTAGGCCGCAGGGCTAACCCCGGCAGCAGACTAAAGATGTAGAAGGGGCGACGCAGCTGCATCACTAGCACCGGCAGCACCCCTAGCCCCAGGATCAGGCCCAGCTCTAGGCCAGGCCAAGTCGGATTCCCCACCGCTAGGCCCAGCAGGGCCAGATCGATCCAGAGGGGCACAGTGGCTACGCCAGCCAGGTGAACCCATAGGTATGGATCGTAGCGCCAGGGTGCCATTGCCTACTCCGTTGTTAGTACAGGGGTGATCCTAATGCCACCGCTGGGCGGTTAAGCCCAGCGGACGGCCTAGGCCATTGCCAGGGTGCGGCGCTTTGTAACCAGACGGTAGGCGTCGATAATGTCGCTCTCCTTCCAGTCGCTGAAGCTGTCGATGCCAATACCGCACTCGAACCCAGCGGCCACGTCCTTGGCGTCTTCTTTCATACGCTTGAGGGAGTCGAGCTTGCCGGTGTACACCACCTCGCCTTTCCGCACCACCCGTAGGTTGCAGTTGCGGGTCACTTTACCCGAGAGCACGTAGCAGCCAGCCACAGCCCCCTTGCGCACTGGGAACACCGCCCGCACTTCCACCTGGCCCAGGGGTTCTTCCACCATTTCGGGGTCAAGCAGACCCTCCATGGCCCCCTGAATATCGTCGAGCAGGTTGTAGATCACCTCGTAGTCGCGCACGTCAACTCCCTGACGGTCGGCAGACTGCCGCGCTCCGGGAGCCAGAGTGGTGTTGAACCCGATAATGACCGCACCACTGGCGGCGGCCAGGTCGACGTCGGTTTCGCTGATCTCGCCAGGGGCGGCCAGCAGTACCCGAATCTGCACTTCGTTCTGGGGCAGCTGCTGAAGCGCCGCCAGAATGGCTTCGATCGAACCCTGTACGTCTGCCTTGAGCAGCAGGTTGAGATCCTTGAGATCGCCTTCCTGCACCTGGGCCGAGATGGTATTGAGGGTGACACGCCGCGAGGCCATAGACTGCTGCAGGCGCGACTGGCGCTGGTCAAGCATGCGCTTGTCGGCCACCGCGCGGGCCGTTTTCTCGTCGGGGTAGACCTCAAACTCGTCTCCGGCGGCGGGTACGTCGTTAAGGCCTAGTACTTCAACCGCAAAGGAGGGGCCAGCCACCTGAACCCGCTGGAGACGATCGTCTAGCATGGCCTTAACCTTACCCAGAATTGGGCCAGCTACCAGGGAGTCGCCCACCCGCAGCGTGCCGTTCTGAATTAGCAGGGTAGCCACAGGGCCACGAGCTTTGTCGAGGTTGGCCTCAATGACCGTGCCGCGAGCCAAGCGATCGGGATTGGCCTGTAAATCACCCACCTCAGCCACTAGAACAATCATCTCTAGCAGACTGTCGAGGTTGTCACCGGACAGGGCGCTAACCGGCACCATGATGGTGTCGCCGCCCCACTCTTCGGGAACGAGCCCGTACTCCATCAGCTCTTGCCTAACGCGGTCGGGGTTGGCAGTCTCTTTGTCGACCTTGTTAATGGCAACAATGAGGGGTACCTCCGCCGCCTTGGCGTGGCTAATGGCCTCAATGGTCTGGGGCCGCACGCCGTCGTCGGCTGCCACCACCAGAATGGCGATGTCGGTGACTCGGGTACCCCGCGCTCGCATGGCCGTAAAGGCCTCGTGGCCGGGGGTGTCGAGGAAGACGATTTGGTGGGAAACACCGTCGTGCTCGACATCGACGTGGTAAGCACCGATGTGCTGGGTAATGCCGCCTGCTTCGCCCTGGGCTACCTTGGTCTTGCGAATAGAGTCAAGCAGGGTCGTCTTACCGTGGTCAACGTGACCCATAATGGTGACCACCGGGGGCCGCCGCTGTAGGCTACCGAGGTCACCTGCATCGAGCATTTCGGTGACCTTCTTGGCCTCCGACTCAACCTCGCTGGTCTCGACCATCACCTCAAACTCTTCGGCCACCATCTTGGCGGTTTCAATGTCGAGGGTTTGGTTGATGTTGGCGGCAATGCCCTTGAAGAACAGAGACTTGATCAGCTCGGTTTCGGGCACCATAATTTGCTCGGCCAGCTCATGCACCGTCAGCCCTTCGGAGAGCACAATAAACTCGGGCCGCTCTTGGGTGGGCTGAGATTCGCCGCGGCGACCCCGGCGAGAGCGCCCCCCCCCGCTGCTGTCGCGGTGCTGGGGCTTGTGGCTCTTCATGGTGGGGGACGATGGCTTGGCCCCGCCCGCGCTCTTGGGCTTGGGGGGACGGGCCAGCGAAACGCTCAGGTTCTGAGCGTCGGTGGCCTGCTCGTCGTCTTCGTCGAGCCCATCCACCAGCACGTCGAGATCGTCTTCGTCTTCGCCCAGCACGCCCTGACCCCGGCGCTTGGTCTTGCCGACCTTGCTGGCTTTTTCCCGCATTTTCTGATCGTCGTCCTCGTCTTCGCGCTCGTCACGCTTGTGGCGAGGGGGCGAGGGGCGACGGGGGTGAGAATCATCCAGCCCAGCGACTCCGATGACGGAAATAGAGTCGTTGCCAGGCGGGGTCTCGGTGCGGGCAGCCGTTTCGGCTCTGGCCGTTTCGGCGTCGGCATTGGGCCGCCGCAGCTTGGGTTTGGGCTTCAACCGGGTTACATCTTCGCCAGCGTCAATTTCGCGAATGGGAATGGTGGGACGCGGTGCGCCGGTACCTTCTGCCGGGCCATCGGGACTGCGGCCCTCGGTCCGGCGAACCGGCCGGGGCGGACGAACGCCCTCGGAAACCTCTGCCGGGCGATCGTCGACCTCAGGCCGTACCCGAGACACGGGGCCAACTAGCTCTGGCCTGGGCTTGACGGGTGGGGCGGCGGGGCGCTCAACGGTCTCAGTGCTGGCCTCAACGGGGGCGGTGGGGGCAGGACGGTTTGGCGAAACCTGAGGCTTGGGCCGATCGTCAACCGGCTCGCTGGGGGGGGTGACCCCAGGCCGACTGGGCGGCTTGGAGAGGTTGTCGGCGGTGGGCCGCACGGGCTTACCCTGGGTTGCCGGGGGAGCCGGGGCCGGGGCGCTCGCCGCTGGGGCTTCGGCCTCTGTGTCGGCCCTGGGGGTAACCCGGTGCCGACGAATTTCTAAAATTTGCTGCTTGCGCTCGGGGCGGGCACCGTTTTTGACGGGAGCCGCTGGGCGAGGGCGATCGGGCCGATTGGCACCGCCGCCACCGCCGCCGCCGCCACTGCGCGACTGAAGCGCTGCTGAACGAATCTGATCAGCTTCTGACTCAGCGATGGTGCTGCTGTGACTCTTCACGGCAATGTCTAGGCGACTTGCGATCGCCAAGATGTCCTTGTTATCCAAATTCAATTCCTTCGACAACTCGTAAATTCTCACTTTGCCGTTCATCCACAACTCCCTACGCTAGTCAAGCTTGTTACATACTCCAACCTGCTTCGTCCAACAAAACGACATCAAACCATTCTGACGGATACGTTAGCCCTAACAATGCATTGTAAGCCAAGGCTAGGCCGACATGGGATCTTAAGCAAGTTTACTGACGCCCAGCGGGGTCAGTCAGATACCCATACTATGAGTGTAATCAGTTGATTCCCTAATGAACAGAATCTCAGAGGGATCGGTCCTGGGAACAATTCGTTTGCAAAAATTTTTGGTTGAGCCTTCCGACAGCATAATGGTTCTTCCTTGAGTCAACCGGTTAAGGAACCGGGGCGGCTGGGTCTGTTGCGGGCTCCAGCCGCTGCCACAGGGCCTGATACACCTCGTCGGGCACGTTGACCTTGAGGGCGCGCCCCAGCCGACTTTTCTTTTGGGCCTGGCGCAAACAGTCGGCCTGGGGGCACAGGTAGGCCGATCGCCCCATGCCCTCCCCTAGCTGCACAGTGCGATCGGGGTAAACCCGTACCAGCCGCCAAAATTCGGTTTTGGGGCCGACCCGCCGACAGCTGATGCAGCGTCGATAGTTGGGTTGCATGGGGGCTGTCTCCAGAACCTATTCTTCCTCAGCGGCCAGCCTGTCGTCTTCTAGGGTATCTTCCTCCACCGATTCGTCGTCCAGACCAGGGGCTTCAGCTACAGGCTCCAAAGCCTCGGCTTCGTCCTCTGGAGCAGAACCGTCTGGGTCAGAAACGGCGGTCTCCCCGTCGGCAGTGGTACTGTTGTCGCCACTATCGTCCGCCTGCAGCCCAGCGGCTCTGGCCGCAGCGGCGGCGCGTTCTGCCGCCGCCTTCGCCCTCCATTCTGCGGCCTCAGCTTCTTCTGCCGCGAGTTCTGCCGCTTCTCGGGCCGCCTCATCATCGTCGGCCTCCGACCCAGCGGCGGTGGCCTCCGCCGCCGCCCGTTCTGCCGCCGCCTTTGCTTTCCATTCTGCGGCCTCAGCTTCTTCTGCCGCGAGTTCTGCCGCTTCTCGGGCCGCCTCTTCCCGCGCCGCTACTAGCTCGGCAATCCTGCGGTCTTCGTCGTCGTAGTCGTACTTGCCCGAGTCTTTGATGTCGATCTTCCAGCCGGTCAGGCGGGCGGCGAGGCGAACGTTTTGGCCCTCTTTGCCGATCGCGAGGCTGAGCTGGTCTTCGGGCACCAGCACGTGGGCCTGGCGGTCGTCGGGGTTGACCAGGCGCACCTCGTCAACCCGGGCCGGACTGAGGGCGTTGGAGATGTAGGTGGCTGGGTCGGGCGACCAGCGAATGACGTCAATTTTTTCGCCCCGCAGTTCGTTGACTACCACCTGAATGCGCGAACCCCGGGCGCCAATGCAGGCCCCTACCGGATCCACATCGCGCTCTAGGGTGTCTACGGCAATTTTGGTGCGGGGGCCGACGGAGCGGGAGGGGGGGTTGGCCTCGCGGGCAACGGCCACAATGCGGACAATTTCGTCCTCAATTTCGGGCACTTCGTTGGTAAAGAGCTCGACCACCAGGGCGGCATCGGCCCGCGACACCACCAGCTGAGGCCCCCGGTGCGACCCTTCAGACACCTTTTTAAGGGCAACCCGGAAGGTGGCGTTGGCGCGGTAGTTGTCGTTGGGCAACTGGTCGCGCTTGAGCAATTCGGCTTCGACCTCGGGCTGGCCGACGCTGCTGCTGACGGCCATAATCACGGACTGGCGCTCAAACCGCAGCACCCGCGCCGAGAGAATACTGCCCTCCAGATCTTGAAACTCTTCTTGCACCAGCTTGCGCTGCTGGTCGCGCAGCTTTTGAGCCAGCACCTGCTTGGTTTGAATCGCCGCCATGCGACCAAAATCGCGCTGGTCGGGGGTGACATCGAGCACCACGGTGTCGCCGGCCTGGGCCTCGGGGGCCACTTCGCGCACCTCCGATAGGGCGATTTCGTGGTCTTGGCTGGTGACTTCGTCGACGATGGTTTTGGTCGCCAGTACCCGAAAGCCCTGGTCGTCGTAGTCGTCGACGTCGAGTTCAATGTCGAAGTTGTCGAAGTATTCTTCGTCAAAGTGGGTGTCGATTTCGCGAGTGCGGCGGTAGCGCTCGTAGCCCTTGAGCAGGGCCTCGCGCAGAGCGTTTTCGACGGCGTGCTTGGGCAGGTTACGCTCGCGGCTAATGACGTCAATCATTTCCTGCAAATTTGGCAAACTAACTAGCGACATAACCACTCACCTTTAGACGGAAGAATACGTTCGATGAAAAATGCTGGAATAAACGGTTTAAAACCGGCGCTAGTCGGGGCTTTGCTCGCTCAACTGCACCGTTAACACCAGATCGCGGGGGAGCGTAATAGATTTGCCCTTTTGGCTGAGAACGAGGGCGGCTTCGTCGCGGCGCACCAGCTGGCCAACCCAGTGCCGCTTGTCTTTGTACGGGGCAGACAGGTTGACTTCGACCATGAACCCTTTGAAGACGACAAAATCGCGATCGGTTTCAAGGGCCGCTGAAACACCGGGGCTAGAGACTTCTAGCACGTAGGCATCGGGAATGATGTCGCTGGTATCGAGCACCGCCTCAAAGGCCTGGCTCATCTTTTCGCAGTCATCTAGGCCGGTGTCTTCGTTTTCGAGGCTGCGCACGGCGATGCGCAACACCGGGGGAGACTGGTTGGTTTGAAACACCGCCTCAACCACTTCTAGCCCCAACTCTGCGGCAACCGGGGCCGCTAGCTCAAGCACTTGGGGAATCAGGGGATGTACCATCTAAGGTTTGAAAATAATGCCAATAAAAAAGTGGGCCTCGACCCACCTCCCAAAACATTGCTGCTAAAGGAGCCCAAACCCGAGGGCTTGGACTTTCCTATAGTAGCGAATTGTGGTGCCAATGAGGCACCCGGCCAGGGATTTGACTACAGGGCTCGGGTTTGAGCACCCTGGCGACCCTGGTTGGGCCCCCCTTAGCCCAATGGGATGCCCACTGGGCTGAGGCTGCTCACTCGGGCAAACAGGACTCGCCATCGCCGCTGAAGGCCAGGGGATAGCCTGGTTGCAGGGGATAGCCCTCTGGGCCAGCCCGAAAGCCGTAGCCTCTAACGATTTCGTAGGTTTGCAGCACGTGACCAAACTGTCGAATTTCAAGGGTTTCTGGTGGGGTTACCCGGTCGAACAGGGCCAGGTGAGTGGGGCAAATGGGGTGCCAGGTTTCTCCCAGCAGCACGGCGTCGCGGCCGTCTAGGGCGGGGGCATCGTACCAAAAGTCAAACTGGTCGAGGCGACCGGAGATGGCCAACACGTCGGGGTTGTTGAGGGTATAGGCCAGGGCCGAGGCCGAGCGGTAGTCGGTGGTAAGCAGGAGGGGTTGATCTAAGGTGTCAGCCTGGGCGGTGACCGCCTGGGCCACCTGGGGCCAGCCAAACAGCGCGGCGCCGTCGGGGTCGATCGCGCCAAAGAAGGCCCCTAAGGGCACGACGGTGTAGTAGGCCACTAGGGCCACTGCCGCAAACAGCCCAAGGCCCTGGGCCACCGCTAGCTGCCGCGATCGCGCCAGCTGGGCTAGCTGAGGCCGATAGAACTGGTCGGTGAGCAGCGGAAACAGCAGCGGGTAGGCCAGGATGTTCCAGTAGAACAGGGCGACCGACACGGTGGACAGCGCCGTAAAGGCGGCGGTAGAGAGACCAAAAATCCACAGGGCCAGGGCCGGATAGCAGGATTTGCGAACGATGGCCGTCTGCCCTCGCCGCCACAGCAGTCGACCAATGCTCCACGACTGAATGGGGCCGAGAATGAGGCCGCATAGGGCTAGAAACACCAGGGGCTGCAGCAGGTTGAGGCTGAGGCCACCGCCGGCGGTGCGATCGCGGTAAAACCGAAACGAGAAAAAATCGTGCTGGATATTCCAGATCAAAATGGGCGAGAGCACCAGGGCCAGCAGCCCCAGGGCCAGGTAGAGGCGGCGATCGCGCAGCACCTGCCGCCGCTCTTGATCGCTCAGGAGAACCGCCAAAAAGCCCAGCCCTACAAACACCGCGTTGTACTTGCACAGCCCCGCCAGGCCCAAAAAAAAGGCGGCACCGTACAGGTCGCGCCCGCCGCCGCCGCCGGGGGTTGCGACGGCGCTATCGACGTAGCGCACAAATAAAAAACTGCTGATCACGGCGAAGGTGACCAGCCAGTGGTCGTGCCAGGCCAGGCCCAGGTACCAAAAGTAGAGGGGCGACGCGATGCCCAACAGCACGACCAGCCAGAGGCGATCGCGGCCTTCGCCCTGGTCTTGGCCGTAGAGATAGCGACAGATGTGGTAAAAAGTGAACCCCAGCACGCCGCTGCTGATGGCGTTGGGCAGCCTCAGCACCAGGGTTGAGCGCCCCAGCACGGCCCCAAACAGCCCCTGTACCCAGGCGTGAAAGGGGGGATGGTCGTAGTAGGAAAAGCCTAAACGCTGCCCCCACAGCCAGTAGTAGGCTTCGTCGGGGTTGGGAAACGCGGTTAGCCAAAAGACTACCCGCAGGGCCAAAAATCCCAGCAAAAACCAGCGTCCCCAGCTCCACACTGGAGACGTAAACAAGGCCCAACGCTTACTCATCGGGCGATTCTAAGGCACTGGTATCAATGTCGTCTAGCCCTGGGATGGGACCGATCTCAAGGGTGCTCTCGGGCTCGGTAACCTCGATCTCTTCGGCATCGAAGGGCAGAACCACCGTGGGCATGCCGGCTCCCCGTAGCCCCTGCAGAATGTGCCCCGGCGTTTCTGGAAACACCACAAAGAGCGGATGGCTTTTATCGGTGCCATCGCTGAGCAGGTGCTGATATTTTTGGGGCAGTAGCCATTCGTAGCCGCGATCGATCAAAATTTGCGTGTGTCGCCAGCGCATGAGCAAATCCGAAAAATCTTCGTGGGGGCGGTGAATGTAGACAAAAATTTCAACCCCGGTTTTGATTTTCCACTCGGGATCGCACATCAGCAGGGCGATATCGCAGGGCAGAGTCACCACCGCACCGGGGGTAATACCAGCCCCGTGGGGGTTCAGGTGCACCGCCTCGCGCACCCGCACATTGGGCAACGGCAGCGTAATCAGGCTTTCTTCGGGCCGCCGCATGCTGGGCACGGCCTCCAGGTAGGGGCGATGGCGCTTGAGCAGCTCTAGCGCCCCCTCGTGGTTGGTGCAGACCGAGAGCAGCGTTTCGTACTGAATGGATGTCATCGCCATTGCTGTCTACCGAGAATGCGGGCTAAGGTCAGTGTTCCCTGCATTTTACCCAACCTGGTAAGGCTTACCCTGGCTCTAGGTTAGGGGTACCCATCCTAAGCATCTGCATCCGCGACAAACTTAGGAGAAATCTATCCTCTGCTGGGGCTATGTTTGGAGTCTAGGGGGCCACGGGTAACGCCTAGCTTGCTTTGGACTTGCAGGGTGCGCCAGAGCTGGCTACCGCTGATATCGCCCGCTAGTAGCTGGCGGTACTGGGCGATCGCCCGCCCCACCTGTTCTGGGCTTTCATTCAAAAACTCCAGCCGAAAGTGCTGTGCCCCCGCCTGCATCAGCCGCTGAGCGTACTCGGCCCCAGTTTGGGCCATGCCATTAAACACCGTGTTGCGACAGCCCGCGTCGGCTACGAGAACGTGCTCGGTGCCAACCCGATCGCGCAGCTTGACCTGCTGACTCTCGCAGGGGCGACCACAGTCGCGAAAGTCTTTGCCGTCGGATAAAAAGGCACAAAACACGCAGTGCTCCATGTGAAACATGGGCATGTGCTGGTGCAGGGTGATCTCAAACCACTGGGGTGGAGCAGACCGCAGCAGAGCCACCAGCTGGTCGGCATTGAGGTCGTAGGAGGCCGTTAGCCGTTCTAGCCCGCAGTGACCCAGCAGATAGTCCGCTGTCAGAGCATTGGCGACGTTGAGCGAAAAATCCCCCACGCAGCGCTGGTCAGCAAAGTAGGCCAGGTGGTCGTAGTTGCGCACCAGGTAGCCATCGGCCTGCGATCGCTTCACCTGATCGAGAATGTAGTTTTCCAGCGGCTTGGCAATTCGGGGCGGGGCCACCCAGATAGTCTGTGCTGTGCTGACCCAATTGGCCCGAAACCACTGCACGGCATCGCGGTAGGTGGCGGGGTTCTCGAACTCGCAGTAGAGGGTCTCGATGCCCGCTGCGGTGGCGGCGGCAAGCTGGGGGCGGGTGCGAACGAGGGTGGAGAGGTGGGGAGTGGATGGGTAGGTGGGTGGATGGGTGGATGGGTGGGTGGGTGAGGAGGAGTTGTATGCAAGGGGGTGGGGGTCTGGGGTGGGCAGAATATCGGCTAGGCAGGTGTTGGGCTCTAGGTGCCAGGGGCGAGGGCGTGACCTGGCGGTCTCTAGCTGCTCAACCAGCTCTCGCCGCAGCCGGTTAAGTTCGCTAACGGGGAGCATGACGTTGCCCTGGAGCTGATTGCTCAGCGATGCCAGATGAAACGGCGTGTTGCCCAGGCGGCCAAACTGTTGCGCTAGGCGATCGCCCGTCAGCGGCTGCGAGTGAGCGTTCCCCAGCGCCATGGCGGAGGTGGACTGGGCGATGTGGCCCTGACTGTCGCGGGCGATCGCCACCAACGGCTGGCCTACCGACCCATGAATCTCAATGGTGATGGGCCGCGTAAATTTGGGCTGATCGCCGCTGTAGGTCTGCTGAATCTCCTTATCCAGAGCCGGGTCACTGGTTTTCCAGAGTTTGTCGCCGGGGTGAATGCGGCGCAGGTTGAGGGCGTCGCGGCCAAACTTGAGCCGAGTTTCTTTGCCAACAGCATCCACCTGGTAAAGGCGGCCCCCCTGCTCTTTCTCGGCGGGGTGGCCGTCGTCGAACACCACGCCATCGCCCGCTTTAATCGGGGCCTGGGCTTTGAGAAAAACGGCGTCTTCCGTGACGCGACTGACCTCGCCCAAGTACACCCCCCGCTTTTTGCCAAAGCGGGCGTGGACTAGGGCCTGGTTGTCGATGCCCCCAAACCAGCCGGTGGAGAGGCCGCGGGAAAAGGCCATTTCGAGCTGGTAGCGTTCCTCGGATGATGAGGGGGTGGGTGGTTGAGTAGATGGGTGGGCGGGTGGATGAGTGGGCGGGTGGATGGGTGGATGCGATTGCGTCTTTGTTTCAACAGAGACATTGTTGTTTAAGCGATCTAGGGCCTGGCGGTAGACGCGGGTGACGTTGGCAACGTACTCGGGCGATTTGAGGCGGCCTTCGATTTTGAGGCAGCTGACGCCGGTTTGCACCAGTTCGGGCAGCACCGCGAGGCCTGAGAGGTCCTGGGGGCTGAGTAGGTAGGCGCGATCGCCCAAATCCACCCGTTCCCCATCGGCAATTAGCTCGTAGGGCAGGCGGCAGGCCTGGGCGCACTCGCCGCGATTGGCCGATCGGCCCCCCAGGGCTTCGCTGGTCAGGCACTGGCCCGAGTAGGCCACACACAGCGCTCCGTGGACGAAGACTTCTAGGGGGAGGGTGATGTTGCGATCGCTCAGCTGAGCCTGAATTTTGGTCAGGTCTTTGATCGAACACTCCCGCGCCAGTACCACCAGCTGACAGCCTAGCCCTTGGGCAAACTCCACCCCAGCGGCGCTGGTCACCGTCATTTGGGTTGAACCGTGGATGGGAAAATCGGGCGAAAGATGGCGAATCAGCCGACAAATGCCGATATCTTGCACAATTGCCGCATCGACTCCGGCGGCAATCATGGCTTTAAGGTACTGCTCCGCCTCAGCCAGCTCTGTCGGAAATACCAGCGTGTTGAGGGTGACGTAGCCCTTTACCCCCCGCCGATGCAAAAATGCCATCAGCTCCGGCAAGTCGGCCTCGGTAAAGTTTTCGGCCCGCATGCGGGCGTTGAAGCGATCGAGGCCAAAATAAATGGCATCGGCCCCATTTTCGACCGCGGCTTTGGCACAGTCCCAGTTGCCTGCCGGAGCCAACAGCTCAGGCAGAGGCGGCGATGCTACTGGAGCATCAAAACTAGCGGCGGGGTTGAAGGCAGGCATTGGCTTAGGCTCGCAGAGCTAACTATTGGCCCCTCAAAGGCGGCCAGCGACACCCTTCTATTCTTGCAAATTCCAGACGCTTGCAGCTTGGCAGGGCTATGGATTGCCGCAGGGGCGATCGCAAAATTGTTCTGAAGTCATTACACAAAGCAATAAATATTTGGTGATGATCCCGCTGGTTCCTACAATGGTGTAACTAATCTATTGGTTGCAAAACCCTGGAGAAATCTATGAGTCGTCCGATAGTCCTCGGCATTGTGGGTGACAGCGCGGCGGGTAAGACCACTCTGTCGCGAGGCATTGCGCAGATTTTAGGCGAAGATCAAGTCACCATCATCTGCACGGACGACTACCACCGCTACGATCGCAAACAGCGCAAAGAAATGGGCATTTCGGCCCTGCACCCCGACTGTAACTACATCGACATCATTCAGCAGCACCTGGGTCTGCTGCGCACTGGGCAGCCCATCCTCAAACCCATCTACAACCACAGCACTGGCGGCTTTGACGCGCCCGAATATATTGAGCCCAGGCGCTTTGTAATTGCAGAAGGGCTGCTGGGCTACTCAACCCGCGCCTGCCGCGATGCCTACGATGTCAAAGTCTACCTGGCTCCACCCGAAGACTTGCGCGCCACCTGGAAAATCAAGCGCGACACTCGCAAGCGCGGTTATACCGCCGAAGAAGTTATCGAGCAGATCAAAGCGCGGGAAGAAGACTCCGAAGCCTTTATTCGTCCCCAGCGCCAGTGGGCTGACGTAGTGGTGAGTTTTTATCCTCCCGAAAACGAAAAAAGTGAGAATGAACTGCTGCTCAACGTGCGGCTGGTCATGCGGCCCACCATTCCCCACCCCGACTTTACCCACCTGCTCGAAGACAAAAACGGCGGCTCCCTCGGCGATGCGGTGCGTATGGGCCTCGATCGCGACATGGGCAAGCCCGTCGACCTGCTCGAAATCGATGGCCACGCTACCGAAAAGCCTGTGCAAGAGCTAGAGCGCACCCTGTGCAGCGAAATCCCTTACCTGGGCCAATTTTGCAGCATTGAGGGCAACACCGACATTGGCAAGGTGGTGGGTACCACAGGCGAAACCCTGCAAAGCTACCCCCTGGCGCTGACCCAGCTGCTCATTACCTACCACATGCTCAAGGCGGCCCATATCTACCAGTAGGGGCCAGGGGGCATGGGTCCACACGGGGCTGGTTAAAGGGTTGAGCCGCAACCTCTATCCAGCCCCCCTAACCACCTCCTGCCACCTAAAAAAGGGGCTCGCCATTGTCGAGCCCCTTTATTGACTGGGCCAGGGGGCCCACTACCTACTGCGAGCCCTACTGCTGCGAAATGGACTCTCCCCGCGCCAGGTCGGTTAGCATCATTTGAATAAAGCTAGAGGCTATCTCCGCCGACTGCTCATGGGAGGCAAAGACGATAGCCAGGCTGCTGGCGTCGCCCGCCCCGTAGCAGAGCACGCGAAAGCTGCCGTCTTCAAAGTAGCCGGTGCGGTCAATGCCGCCCTGGTCAGATTCTACCCCCAGGTTGTCGATCAGCCGATCGGCCCGCGCTAGGCAGCCCGCTACATCGGTGTCGAGCAGCTGGTCACCGCTGGCAATTTCAGGCCGGGCAGCGGCGGGCAGGGTGAGAGAGACCAGGCCCAGGCCTGTTAGAGCGATCGCGCATAGATGCTGTTTCATAGGAATTAGAATTAACGTCACAACAGGATACCGTCCCCCTGAGGGGTACACCGTCGCTAGCTGTGCTGGTAACAGGTGGTTAGATCACGGCCTGTTTAGTTAATACAGATAACCCCCAAGCTTTCCGGATGCCTGCCCCAAGCGTTGGCATAAAAAAAGCGCCGAAGACTAGCCGCGGCGCTTTGGGGTGTTGAGGAGTGAACGATTAATAATTAATGTACGGGGCGAGTATGTCACTGAGGTAGCCTGAGTATGTCAACCCTGTGACATTTTTTGACCCGCCTGGTTTAACCGGCGATCGCCCCCGCTCAACGCCCCTACCCAACGCCCTCACCCAACGCTGCCCGACGGCGCTGGCTTGATACCCCTGCCCCACTACCCCGCCCTGCTTTCTCCGTGACCCAGCCCGACGATCTGCGCGCTCTGCTCAACGCCGTTGCTCAGGGACAGCTTAGCCCCGAGTCTGCCTTTACCCAGCTCAAGTACCTTGACTTTGAACCCATTGACGACTTTGCCAAGGTCGATCACCACCGCAGCCTACGCACCGGTTTCCCAGAGGTAATCTGGGGTCCGGGCAAAACCGTGCACCAAATCGTACAGATTATGCGCAGCCTGCACCAGCACAACCCGGTGGTGATGGCCACCCGCATTGAGCCAGAGGTCTATGCCCAGGTGCAGCAGCAAATTCCGGCGGCGCTCTACTACGAGATGGCGCGCATCTGTGCCCTGGTGCCTTTGAACTGGGCCGCCCACCACCCTGGCACCATTGGGGTGTTAACCGCGGGCACCGCCGACCTACCCGTGGCCGAAGAGGCCGCCGTTACCGCCGAACTGTGCGGTTTCACCGTAAAGCGGCTGTGGGATGTGGGGGTGGCCGGCCTGCACCGTCTGCTGCACCACCGCCAGCTGATTCGCGATATGGATGTGCTGATTGTGGTAGCAGGTATGGAAGGGGCGCTGCCCAGCGTGGTGGCGGGGCTGGCCGACTGCCCGATTGTGGCGGTGCCCACCAGCGTGGGCTACGGGGCCAGCTTCAACGGCCTCTCTGCCCTGCTGACCATGCTCAACTCCTGCGCCGTTGGCATTGGCGTAGTCAATATCGACAACGGCTTTGGGGCCGCGATGCTGGCGGGGCAGATTTTGCGTACCGGAGCAAGGCTGGGGAAGAGGGTGGATGGGTAGGGAGTAAGGGGTAGGGAGATGATTCAGACGGGGCCAGGGTGCTAACTCCGCTAGATTTACTACTTCCCACTCCCCACTCCCCAGCACTACCTCAAATCCGATGGCATCACTGCGGGTTTCACGGCAATGGTCTGATCGCGGCCGTCGCGGTGGATTTTGAGGTTGAGGGTATCGCCAATGGCGCTGGCTTCTACCCTAGTCTGCACATCGGGAGGGCTATCGACGGGGGCACCCTCAATGGCGCGAATCACATCTCCCACCTCTAGGCCAGCGGCTCGGGCTGGACTGTTGGGCAGCACGCCTACAATCAGCACACCGGGCTCGTCGTCATCTTCGAGCTGGAGGTTGAGCTGCTGCTCTTCGTTAATGCGCTCCACCATTTCCGCCGACAGTTCGACCATTTGAATGCCCAGGAAGGGGTGCTGGACTTCGCCTGTGGTAAACAGCTGGTCAGCAATGCGCTTGGCGGTTTCGATGGGAATGGCAAACCCCAACCCCTGGGCGTTGGCGCGAATGGCAGTGTTCATGCCGATCACCTCGCCCCGGTCGTTGAGTAGAGGCCCACCCGAGTTGCCGGGGTTGATGGCGGCATCGGTTTGAATGAACTGCACCCGTTTGTCGGGAATGCCCACCTGGTTGCTGCTGCGCCCCAGGGCGCTGATGATGCCAGCGGTAACGGTGTTGTCGAGGCCGAGGGGGTTGCCAATGGCGATCGCCCATTGACCAGGCGCTAGGGTTTGGGTGCTGCCCAGCTGCACCGACGGCAGGTCAGCGGCTTCGATTTTGACCACGGCCACATCGGTAACCGAGTCGACCCCCACCACCTTGCCGTCAAAATTGCGCCCGTCGCGCAGGGTTACCCGCACGGTTTTGGCCCCCTCGACCACGTGGGCGTTGGTGAGAATCTGGCCATCGGCGCTGAGAATAAAGCCTGACCCGGTACCCTGCTCCATGCGATCGGGCAGGTCAGAGGGCGGCATTTCCTGCTCTTCGAAGAAGCGGCGGAAGAAGGGGTTGTTAAAGGCATCGGGGGTGATGTCGGGCACCGTGCGCTCGGCATCAATGCGCACCACGGCTGGCCCCACCCGCTCCACGGCTAGGGCAATAAAGTTCTGGCTATTGATCCCTGGCTGGCTAGCCGCTAGCGGCTCTGGGGCCGCCTCAGCCACCTGGGTCATAGAAGCTTTGAGGGCTGGAGATGTCTCTGCTAGGGCATCGGTAGCCTTGCCTGGGCCAGCCTGAGAGACATAGTAATGACCAGCCCAGCCTGCGCTGCCACCCACGACCAGGGCTGCGGCTACCACCCACACAACCGGCTGGGAAAACTGCTTTGGCAACGAGTTCATGTCTATGCCCTCTGATACTGTGCCTGCACTAACCTAGCCCCAGGGGCTGAAACGCTTTAATGGCCATGGGTGGCCTAAGGGGCCGATACTGCTCAGCCGTTTGGGGATGATCATAGTCTAACGACTATCCTCTGCTGGAGAATAACCTGTTAAGCCTAAGCTAAAAGGTCGAACAACCTCAGATTATTTCTGGGCCCTAACCCTGGCCCCACCCCTGAGCAATTCAGCTCGTCCTGCTTATTATAGAGGCTGTACCCCTTGAAGGACATTGGTCGCTAGTTGAGCCAGCTTTAAGTGGGCCAAGGCGCAAAGAATCTATGGTATTGCACGTTTTGCAGTCGTACATTTTGCAGAAGAAGCATGGCGTACCCCGCCAGTCGGCAGTTGGCTCCAGGCCACCGTCGATGGTGACGCGCCTGACGCGCCTGATGGTGGGGCTGGCCGTGGCTGGGTTGTCGCCGCTGGCGCTGGCTGAGCAGGCGATCGCCCAAACCGGCGCGACGACCTGCGCTCAGCCGGTGCTGTCGCGGCTGACCCGCCACCGGGTAGCCCCCGGCGAAACCCTGGAGACCATTGCCCAGCGCTATAGTCTGCTGCCTGCCACCGTTATGGGGCTCAATGCGGCTGCTCAGGGGGGCACCGTGCGGCCTGGGCAAGAGCTGTTGATTCCTCCCTACAACGGCATTCGGGTCAATGTTAACTCCGGGCAAACCTGGCAGCAGGTGGCCCAAACCTACAACAGCCGGGCCGATGTGCTGTTTGAAGTCAACGGCTGCGTCGGTACGGTGCCGTCGGCCATTTTTGTGCCGGGGGTGAACTGGTTTCCGGGGGTGCGCACTACGGCGACCGCCATTTCGGCCCCTACGGCCAGCCCGCTTCAGGGTTACCCGCTGCCCCAGCGATCGCAGGTGGTGGTCAACTACGGCTGGCAGCCCGACTCGGCCCAGGGCAAGCTGGTCTTTAATACGGGGGTGGCGCTGGCTAGCGCTGCCAATACCCCGGCGCTGGCGGTGGGGGCGGGCACCGTGGCCTTTGCCGGCACCGATTCCACCTATGGCAACCTGGTGGTGGTCAACCACGCCCAGGGGCTACAAACCCGCTACGCCAACCTGGCGGCTCTAAACGTGCGCGCCGGGCAGACGGTGCGCCAGGGCGATCGCCTCGGCCTGGTGGTTCCCCCAGAGGGCGACGACAGCTCATTCTTGTTCTTTGAGGTGCGGCTCAACTCCGCTATGGGCTGGGTGGCCCAAGACCCCCAAGATTTTGTGCCGGCCATGGTGCTGCGTTAGGGGGGTAGCCGGGTTGGGCAGTATGATGCCACTGCCTGATCTGCCAGTGCTGGCGCGCGCGGGCAAGACCGCCTACAATTGCCTGTAGCAGAGAATTTGGCAGCGTGAAGTTAGCTGACTGGTAGCCCCAGGTGACTCTATGGCACAGCATTTTTCTAGGCAGCTGCGTACCCCGCCAGAGCCGTTTTCTGAGGCGCAGGACCCAACGGTGACCTCTGGCCTGTTTTGGTCGCGCCTGGTGACCTACCGCCCTTTGCTTTTGCTGGGCGGGCTGTGGCTGGCCCTGGTGTGTGTCTCTGCGATCGCCTACCACGGGCTTATGTTCAACGAGCCGGTCGACGAAGCGCCCTATGCCGAAGCGCCCCTGACCGTTATGGAGGCCCTGCCGCAGGCGCAGGAGCCGTTTACTGCCCCTGAGACGACCCCAGCCAACGTTGCCGCGCCCCAGTCTGGCACCGTCACCCTGTGGGGGTTGCTCAGTTTGGTGGGGTTGTGTGCCTTTGGCTGTTTTGCGCTGACCCAGCAAATTAAAGCGTCGACCCGGCCGGCCAAGCGCAAAAAACCGCGATCGCGACCCCCAATTAAGGCTTCGGCCCCGGCTCAGCCCCCCCATCCCAAGCGTCTGGCTCCCTACTCTCCCCAGCGCGACGGGAAGGTGGTGCCGGGGTTCAGAATTGTGGAAGCCCCAACCTCTGGGGTGCCCAGGCGTCCTCAACCGGGGGGAGTGAATGCGCCTCAACCTGCTATGGCCCAGCCCCAGGCGCGCGCTACGGCCGTCAGCCAGCCCCAACGGCCCCCTCAGCTCTCCGTCCCTACCCCGCCCCCCCGCCAGGCGACGGTGGTGCCCGACGAAGCCGACCTACCCCTGGACTGGTCTGAGGGCAGCGTGGCCCATGCCCTAGACGTCCGGCAGCGGCGATCGCTGTCATCCTTTATGTAAGTGGTATTGACCTAAACAGTGGCGTCGGTCGATTAACAACATTTTCTAGCATTTTCCCAGGGGCTTTGAGTCAGCTTCCCGTTATCTACCACCCCGACTATGTGGCCCCCCTGCCCGATGGGCATCGCTTTCCGATGCCCAAGTTTCGGCTGCTGCGCGATCGCCTGCTGCAAGACGGCGTGATTACCCCAGATCAGATCTACCAACCCGGCGAACCGCCCCAGGGCTGGCTAGAGTTTGTCCACCACCGTGAATATGTCAACGCCTACCGCCAGGGCACCCTCGACCCCAAGGCCCAGCGGCGGATTGGCCTACCCTGGAGCGCTGCCCTGGTCAAACGCACCTGCACGGCGGTGGGGGGAACCATTCTCACCGCCAAGCTGGCCCTGGAGCGGGGGCTGGCCTGCAACACCGCCGGGGGCACCCACCACGCCTTTCCCGACTACGGCTCTGGGTTTTGTATTTTTAACGATCTGGCGATCGCCACCCGCGTCCTCCAAAAGCAAGGCCGTGTCAACCGGGTGCTAATCCTCGACTTGGACGTACACCAGGGCGACGGTACTGCCTGGATCTTTCGCGACGACCCCAGCGTGTTCACCTTTTCGATGCATTGCCAGGAGAATTTCCCCGCCCGCAAGCAGGCCAGTGATCTCGATGTGCCCCTGGCCCTGGGTATGGAGGATGAAGCGTACTTGGACTGTTTGGCCCAGTACATCCCCGATTTGCTGGCCCAGGTGCGGCCCGACCTGGTGCTCTACGACGCCGGGGCCGACCCCCACAAGGACGATCTGCTGGGCAAGCTGGCGCTAAGCAATACAGGGATCTATGGGCGCGATCGCTACGTGCTAAATACCTGCGTTAAAGCAGGCTACCCCGTGGCCTGCGTCATCGGTGGCGGCTACGGCAAGTTGATGGATGACCTTATTTTTCGTCACTCTCTCCTGCACCGGGCCGCTGTCGAGGTGTACCAGGCGCACCACTTATAATTAAAGCTTTGTGGCTGAGTCGAACTATGCCTTGGGTGATTACCACCTTCTATAAATTTGTGCCCCTCAGCCAGCCTGAGGTTCTGCGGGTAGCGCTTTTAGAACAATGCTTGGGCTGGGGGCTGCGGGGTACTATTTTGCTTGCCCCCGAAGGGCTGAATGCTACTGTGGCCGGGCCTCGCCAGGGCATCGATCAGCTTTTAGATGGGCTCCATTCCCATCCCGACATCGGCCCCTTTCCCCACCAAGAATCCACCACGGCGGAAGCGCCCTTTGAGCGCATGAAGGTGAAGCTAAAGCGAGAAATTGTCACCCTGGGGCGGCCGGAGGTAAACCCCGCCCACCAGGAGGTCGGCACCTACGTCGATCCCCAAGACTGGAATCAGGTCATTACCGATCCTGAGGTGGTTGTCATCGATGCCCGCAACAATTTTGAGGTGGAGCTGGGCACCTTTAAGGGCGCGGTAAATCCCCATACCCACGCCTTTCGAGAACTCCCCGACTACGTAGCCACCCATCTCGACCCAGCCCAGCACAAAAAAGTCGCGATGTTTTGCACCGGCGGCATTCGCTGCGAAAAGGCCACCGCCTACCTGCTGGGGCAGGGGTTTGAGCAGGTTTACCACCTTAAAGGCGGCATTTTGAACTACCTCAAACACACGCCAGAGGAGGCCAGCCTGTGGCAGGGCAACTGCTTTGTGTTTGACGATCGCGTTGCCGTCGACCACCACCTACAGCCCAGCGACTATGAACTCTGCCTCGGCTGTGGTCACCCGGTCAGCCCTACCGAAAAAGCATCTTCCTATTACGAAGCCGGTATTAGCTGCCCCCACTGCTATGCTACCCTCACGCCCGCCAAGCGAGCCCGCCTGCTTGCCCGTCGGCACCACCGTCCCTTGTGAATTGCCCCCGTTATGCCCTCCCCCGCCCCGCCCCTCCAGGCCGTGACCTATGGCCCCGCCGCTGGCTCCGCCGACTGGTGTTTGGTCGCCCTCCACGGTTGGGGGGCCAATGCCGCCGATCTCACCGCGTTGGCCCCCTACCTGAAGCTCGACCGCACGGTCATGGTCTTTCCTGAGGCTCCCTGGCCCCATCCCTATGCGCCGGGCGGGCGGATGTGGTACAGCTTTCCGACGGGGTACGACTTTCGCCGCCCCTACGACTTTGCGGCCCAGGCTGACCTGCAATCTAGCCGCGATCGCCTCATGGACTGGCTGATAGCGTTACCCAAAACCACCCAAATTCCCCTGGAGCGCACTATTCTGGCCGGCTTTTCTCAGGGAGGCGCGATGACTCTAGATGTGGGGCCGCAGCTGCCCCTGGCGGGGCAGATTGTTCTCAGCGGGTTTCTCCACTATCCAACTCAGGCTCCCGTCAGCCCCCGCCCCGTGATGATGGTGCATGGATCCTATGATCCGGTGGTACCCATTGCCCTAGCTCACCAGGCGAGGGCGGCCTTAGCGGCTCTAGATCAGCCGGTGCTCTGGCACGAACTGGCCATGGGCCATGACATTCCACCTCAGGTAATTGGTTTGATTGCCGAATTTTGCGAAGATTTGAGGCAGGGCAACGGGAATACCGGGGCTAAGCCTTTAGGATAGAAGAGTGGACTGGCCCTGAGCTGCGATGGTCAACGACCAGCCCCTAGGGGCCAATCATGCAGCTGTGCGGCAACCATCACCAAGGGGGAAAAGACTATGCTGAGCCTACATGTTTCGCAGCAGGCTGTCTCAGATATGACACCAGATACGGTGGCTGAGCTGGCCCGTCGCCTTGAAACCGACGCCTATGACAGCGCCTTCGAGGGCCTGCAAGACTGGCACTTGCTGCGGGCGATCGCGTTTCAGCG
>DASQNN010000564.1:0-8468 GCA_035644955.1 Nodosilinea sp.
TGATTTCTTGCTACCTTTTGGCCAAATAATCAGTGCTGGCCGCTATTTAGTGGCTAGTGCGATAATAGAGCCAGCCCTAGACACCGTCTTTAGTCAAGCAAAACAGCACCCAAGAATACAACCAAATGCATGGAACCGTTACTTCCCAAACAGAGATTAGCAATATCTCCACTAACGGTCTATGGCTGCTTTACGGCGATCGCGAATATTTCTTACCCTACGACCAATTTCCCTGGTTCAAAGACGCACCTATTAAGCACATCTTTAACCTAGAAGAGCCCCACCCCGGCCATCTGTACTGGCCCGATCTCGATGTCATCTCTCCCTTGAAATCATCCAACACCCAGAGCGATTTCCCCGGCTAGCAAGTGCCTAGACCGCCAAGCAGTTTGCGCCTCAGTAGATAAATTGGCGAGGGTAGAAACCGGGTTTCTCTACGAAAAGCCAAAATCTTGGGTTTCAACCACAGAAACCCGGTTTCTCGGACTCAGCCCCCTACCCCTCGCTAATCAGCCGCAGCAGTTGTTCGGTGGAGATCTTGCCGCTCATGTCGGTGCCTTCGAGCAAGCTGTCGGCCAGGTCGCGTTTTTGCTTGTGCAGGTCCACAATCTTTTCCTCGATCGTGTTCTTGGCCACCAGGCGATAGATGGTGACGGGGCGCAGCTGGCCGATGCGGTGGGCGCGATCGCTGGCCTGATCCTCCACCGCCGGGTTCCACCACGGGTCCATGTGAATCACGTAGTCGGCGGCGGTGAGGTTCAATCCGGTACCGCCAGCTTTGAGGCTGATCAAAAACACATCGCCTTCCCCCGCCTGAAAGGCATCGACCCGCTTTTTGCGATCCTTGGCGGGGGTGCTGCCGTCGAGGTACTGGTAGGCAATATTTTGCCCGTCGAGAAACTCTCGCAGAATGGTGAGGTGATCGACAAACTGGCTGAAGACCAGAGCCTTGTGGTTGTTTTCTAGCAACTCTTCCAGCACTTCTCCAAAGGCTTCGAGCTTGGCACTGGGCAGCGGGGTTTCGGCTTTGACCAAGCGGGTGTTGCAGCAGGCCCGCCGCAGCTTCATGATTTCGGCCAGCACTTGCAGGTGCTTGGTGCCCGACTCGATGGTGGGGTCGGCCAGTTTTTCCACCGCCTCCCGCCGCAGGGCTTCATAAAACGCCATTTCCTGGGCGCTGAGTTCCACCTGGAGGGTGATCTCGGTGCGGGCGGGCAGCTCGTCGAGCACCTGGGACTTGGTGCGCCGCAGAATAAAGGGCTGGATCAGTTTTTTCAGGCGGTTGCGGGCCTGCTTGTCCTGGTTGCGCTCGATCGCATTGGCAAACCGCTGGCTAAACTGGTCCTGCGACCCCAGCAGACCGGGGTTGATGAAGCGAAACAGGTTCCACAGTTCCCCCAGGTGGTTTTCGATCGGGGTGCCGGTGGTAAGAATTTTGAAGCCCCCCTGGAGCTTCATCGCCGCCTTGGAGCGCTTGGTGGCGGAGTTTTTAATCGCCTGGGCCTCGTCAAGCACGATGGTTTGCCACTCGACCTTGGCCAGCATGGCCGACACGTCATCCTGTTGCAGCAGGCCGTAGCTGCACACCACCAGGTCAAAGGGCTGGAGGGTGTTGAGAACTTTTTGGCGATCGCCCGTGCCAAACTGCATCGGGTGCAGCGTCGGCGCAAACTTTTCTGCCTCGCTGAGCCAGTTCATGCACACCGAGGTGGGCGCAATAATCAGCGTTGGCCCCTCGGGGGCGCGGGTGAGAATGGCCGCCAGGGCTTGCAGGGTTTTGCCCAGGCCCATGTCATCGGCTAAACAGGCCCCTACGCCCCAGTGGGCCAGCCGCGCCAGCCAGTTAAAGCCTTCGATTTGGTAGTCGCGCAGCTCGGCCTGCAGGGTGGAGGGCAGCTCGGGCTTGAGGTCTTGAGCTGCTTTGAGGCGCTTGAGGTGGTCTTTCCAGTGTTTGTCGGTGGTGAGCTGGCCCACCTCGTCCATCCAGTCTTCCATAGCTAGAGAGGCGAGGGGATGAAAGCGCACGCCGTCGCCGCTGGTCTCGGAGTAGGCCCGCAGGTCGTCGAGCCGCTTGCGAAACTCCTGGGTGAGGGCGAGAAACTGGCCGTCGGCCAGCTTGATGAACCGACCCGGCGACTTTTCCAGCAGCTCCATCAGCCGCTGCATGTCCATGATCTGGTCGTCGCTGATTTGCAGCTCGCCGCTGGCGGCAAACCAGTCGCGCTGGCGCTGAATTTGAATTTTGAAGTTGCTGAGGCCGACCCGATTGGCAATCCGCATTTTTTCGCCCTCGGGCCACTCCACCACGGCCAGGTCGCCGAGGTCTTGGATTTCCATCAGCAGCTCCAGGCAGGCTTCGGGGTCATCGATCAGCCATTCCCCCTCTTCGTCATCGAGGCGTTGCAGGGTGAGGCAGGCGGTTTCGACGGCGCGGGCCAGCTTTTTCTCTTCCTTTAAATTGCGGTGGGTTTGCAGGCGGCGGCCGTCGATATCGGCGATCACCATTTCGCCGCCGCTGCCGGGGCGGTAGTAGGGGCCGTCGTCGCCAAAGGGCCGGGTTAGCAGCGAGACTTTGAGACCTTCGCCGGCGGGCAGCAGGTGCAGGTGGGGCTGGGGCTGGGCCTCGACTTCTTCGGCATTGGCCACGCCGCCGCCAATGTCGGAGTGCACCGTGACCAGGCCCGCTACGGCGTTGATGGCGGCGAGCACCTGCTCCTTGGCGCTTTCAGGCACCTCCAGGGCGTTCTTTGGCCCCAGCACCTCGGCGATGCGGTGGTGGCTGGCGGTAAACTCCACTACCTTGAGCCGGGTGGGGGTTTCTTTAATCAGGGTGATGGCGCGCTTGGCTTCGGCTGGGGGAGTGAGGGAAATTTCGAGCTTGCCCGCCCCGGCCTGACGCACCAGCAGGGCCGGTTCACCCTTGACCACATCGACGCGAATATTGGGCGAGTCTTCCCAAAACACCAGGGGGTGCCCCACCAGGGCCACCAGCGCCTGGTCGGGAAAGGCGTAGTTGTCGTAGCCGTAGGCGTAGGGGTCGGCGGTGAGGTGGTTGCAGATGGCGAGGTCTTGGGGGGTGAGGTAGTTAAAGGACTCGGCCTCGTGCTTGAGGCGGCGCAGGGCGATCGCGCGGCCCCGGCTCCAGCCGCCCTTGACGCTGATCTTTTGCTCCTTGGGCTGCAGCAGCCAGGTGTTTGAGGAATACAAGGTCAAAAACCAGGTCAGCCGATACTCGGTCTCTGTCGGTTTAGTCGGCTGGGCAGAGGCCGTGGGGTTGAGGCCAATTAGCGCCGTCAGCGATAGCTCCCAGGCCTGCTTGGGGGTGATGAGGGTGACCAGGGGCTGAATGCCGGTTTTTTCGCGCAGCGCAGGAGCTTTTTGCCCGTAGGCGCTGTCGGGGTTGAGGCGGGCCAGCAGCTCGGCGGCTTCGAGGGCAAACCAGTCGTACCCGGCGGCGGTGGCCGCTTTGTAGAGCTCCTTGACAATGTCGGGCAGCCGCTCCTGGGCGTTGTCAACATCCACCCAGTACAGACTCAGCATGTCGATCAGCGCCTCAAAGCTGCTGGCGTTGTCGAGGCTGCTGACGGGGGTGGTGGTCAGGTAGCGCTTGACCGCTGTATTGCCCTGGAGCACCTGGGCAACTTTCTCTAGACAGCTATAGATCACGCTCATCCAGTGGCGATAGCTTTGCTCAGCGATGGTGTGGGCATAGCCCTCGGCTTCTTTGAGGCTAGTTAGGGATCCGTCTTTAATCAGCGCCAGCACCAAAAACAGGCCGGGCACGGTGTCGAAGTAGATTTTGCGCTTGCCGGTGCTTTTTTTCAGCAGTTTGAGGGCAACGGTGCCTTCACCAATGGTTTGGGCGTAGTCGCCCCGCAGGCAGCTGAGCCAGCTCTGGTGCAGTAGCAGTTCGATCGGGTCTTCGTCGGGGGTTTCTAGCGCGGCATCGGCTTCCTGAAGCCGACCCCGGGCGATCAGCTGCTCGATCCAGACCATTCTGAGGCGATCGGAAACGGTCGTGGCTGTCTGTGTACATTCGTCGTGGAGCAGGGCAAAGGGTTCCTCCGCCGGGGTCAGGGTCAGAAGCGAGTTGATGCAAAGACTGCTCAGGGCGGCTTCGTAGAGGCCGGGGTCTTGCTTGAGGGTGAGAAACCAGTCGTGATCGAAGGGATTGTTGCAAATGAGCTCAAACACTTCAGCGATGGAGATGCGCCCGGAGGGATAGGGGGTGCTGTAGTAGGCCTCAAACTGCTGCTCGATAAAGCCCCAATCGCGGCGGTAGAGGCCAATGCGCACCTCGCGGATGAACTCGTCTTCGGTTTGAAACAGGCGCAGGGCTTTGTTCCACCCGTGGGTGCGGACGGGAAACTTGGCCTGCACCGCTTTGGCCATGGGCTCGAAGTGTCCCTGCTGGAGGGCCTCACGGGTGGCAATTTCGACCAGCAGGGGGTGGCACTGGGGGCCGTAGTTACTGTGGGTGACCAGCAGCCGCTGCTCGCTGAGCTGGGCTACTAGTGCACCCAGAGCCTTGAGATCTAAGGTTTCCTGTTGCTGAGTGGCGGTTGAATACAGATTGAAGCAGTCGAGGAGTTTTACCTTGCCGACGGGGGCATAGATAATGGCGTACAGCTGCACCAATTCCTGCGCTTGCTCCGGAAGGTCGTGGTACGACTGCACTAATTTGACACGCAGAGCTGAGGCTTTTTTGAAGGCAGGCATGGGCGATCGCAGAAAACTGCTGATGGATGCAATTGTATCGGCCTAAGCTAGCGCGTGATGCTTACCACCGCGCTCTCTCCCAACCTTGCTGCCAATAACCAGTTCTTATTGAAAATCTGTTGCATTAATCCCAGGGCTTGGGTATCTTAGTAACAACGATAGTCAATAGCACTAGCAGCCGATGTCCCTAGAGAATCGGGCGCAGCAAAGTCTAAAAAACCTTTGAAAAGCTTGTCGACTAAGGATCTAGGCCTCTTTACTCCTTGGCTGCATAGCCCCCGGCAGCGTCTAGTTCAGAGTTGATTTCAATAAGTCTAGGCCTTTCGGGGTCGCCACTATGGAGAGTCAGTCGAGTTAACATGCACGTTTTAGAGTCAGACTACTTAGGGTCAGGGCAAGACCTACAGAACGCTGCCCCCGCCAAAACCGTGGTTGAGCTAGACCGGGTCAACCGGTGGACCGTCTACCGCCGCCTGCAAGAGTTGGAGTTGGTATGCGAGTGTGGCTGCGATCGCCCCCTTGCCGTCGCCATCGACACCCCCGCTGCGGCTCTGCAGGTGTGGAGCGTGGTGCAGTCTACCACGTTGGCGAAGCCCTCCCTCGCTGACCATCTAGAACGCTGCTGGCAGCAAAGGAGCCTGCGATGAAAAGCCTTTACGAACCCGCTGTAGCCAGCCTGCAATCGGCGCCACCCACCGGGCAGGTGCTCAAGGGCCAGTATGCCCGAGCCTACCGCTCCGACAAAGGCAAGATTAAAGGGCTGCTGCTGCTGGCCGGCGAAACCGAGTACACCATTAAGCTGCCCAAGTACCTGCGGCCCATGCTGGTGCGCGAGCTGGTCCCCGGAGAGTTTGTTCAAGTCTGGGCCTATGCGGAAGACGAACACTGGCGCGCCATCAACGTTATGCCGCTGCCCGAGTGTGAAGCCGAAACGCTGCGGCAGCAGTGGGGGTCACGTTCGCCATCACCTTCCTCAGTAACCGAGGCCCAGCCCAAGCAAAAGCGCCTATGCATTGAAGTGTGCAGCAAAGGCAAGTGCTTTAAGCAGGGCGGTAGAAAGATTTACGACGAACTGCAAGACGCTGTAGATGGCAACCCTGAGCTGGCTCACGTCTCGGTAAAAGCCACCGGCTGTATGAACGCTTGTAAGCAAGGCCCTAACCTGCGCCTCCCCAGCGGCCAAATGCTGCACCGCGCCACCCCCGCCGAAGCCCTGGCGCGGCTGGATAAAAACCGATGAATGGCCAAGAATTTGACCCCCAGCGGTGGGATCACTGGCTGGTGATCGTCGCTTTCGTGGTGCTCTCCAGCTGGATTATTTGGAAGGTGTATCTCGATACGTAGGGGTTGGGCGTGAGCAATTGGCAAGCTGAAGTAAGCGTAGAATTCCCCCTACCCCCCTTAGAAAGGGGGGTAAGCGCCCCCCTGCTTTCTTTGATAAGGGGGGGAGAGAACAGCTACCAGCCCAGCTTGAGGCTGTCGGGGGTGAGGAAGTGCTCTAGATGGTAGGCCCGCTCCTCGGTTTTCAGCAAAATTTGCTCGTACAGGTAACGGGTAGCGCGATCGCCCAAGCTCTCGGCCTGACCCGCCAGCCGCCGAATCAGCTCGATCAGCGACTGCTCGGCCTTGAGGTCGTGGTCGATCATGACGCGACAGCGGTAGGTGTCATCATTTTCCATGTCGAAGCAGCACAGCTCGGCCAGCTTGCCAAAGCTCAGGGGTGGAATGCCCCCCAGCCCATGCAGGCGCTCGCCCACCTCATGGGCATGGCCCTGGGCCGCCTCGTAGCTTTCCTCAAAGTAGTTGTGGAGCATGTAGTACTCCGAACCCTCCACCACAAAATGGTGCTTTTGGTACTGCAACGACAGGGCCGTAAAGCTGGCATAGAGCGTCGCCAGCCCGTCGACGACAGGCTCAGTAATCGATTTCTCCAGCAGAACTGGATTGTTTGCAATCTCGCCGTAGGTTTGCAGCAGAGTCTCTGTAATAGGCATAACCATCCCCCTTTATCAGCAGTGAAAGCGACCCCAATATTTGGGGGCTACTTCCTGAGCCTACCCTATTTTTTTGAATCTAGCTAATAACTTTGTTTGCTCAAAAAGCATAGAGAAACGTAGAACTTAATCGTCAATATAGATAGCGAAAATGATTTTCATTAAACCTAAAGCTATGTATCGAAAACAGTTTTCGATAGCGTTAAAACCCTTAGTGAAAGCCACTTTCAACAGTTGCGGCTAGTTCTTCAAGGCTCCAGCCTAGCCCCTCGAAAATAGTCTTTAGGTATGCCCTTAGCCAGATGTCGATTCCTGATTTATACCTGCAACGCCCCGGCTTCTTCAAGCGCAATGAACTAATAATGGAAAACGATCCACCTCTGCCTAGCTTAAATCAGGAACCCGAACTACTCAAAACCGTTCTCAATAAAGAGGGGTTTCGATTCACCAGTCAGCGGCAAAAAGTTCTGGATTTGTTTCAGTCGGCCGCCTTGGGCCACCATCTCAATGCCGAAGAAATTCACCAGCAGTTGTTAGATCAGGGTGAAAAAATCAGCTTTTCTACCATTTACCGGGCGCTGCACGTAATGGTGCAGCTGGGGCTGCTGCAAGAGCTAGAGCTAGCCGAGGGCCGCAAATACTACGAACTCAACACCCCCTTTATGGATCAGCACCACCACCTGGTGTGTGTTCACTGCGGCGATGTGCAGGAGTTTGAAGATGCCACCATGACCCAGGTGGGCAGCAGCGAGAGCGCCTCGCGCGGGTTTTCGCTGCTCAACTGCCAGTTTACGGTGTACGGCATTTGCCCCAGTTGTCAGTCACTTTTGGGCTAGATGCCGGTAGTAGTGCCAGAGCAGGTGGGCGATCGCACCCCGGTTGGGGTCGAGGTTCGCTGTCGAAATCAACAGCTCCTGGCGGGTGGGGCGGCTCTCCAGATTGTGCAGCCGCTGGTAGCTAATTTGAATCGCTAAATCTGAGGCCGGAAAGCTGCTCAACCGCTGGAG
The DNA here is from genome assembly GCA_035644955.1 of Nodosilinea sp. Taxonomy (GTDB): domain Bacteria; phylum Cyanobacteriota; class Cyanobacteriia; order Phormidesmidales; family Phormidesmidaceae; genus Nodosilinea. Next base: position 7,721 of record DASQNN010000564.1, read on the forward strand.
GCAAAACAGCAGGTAGACTTCCGCCGTCCATACCCCAATGCCTTTGATTTGAGTGAGCTGGGCGATCGCCTCGGCATCGGGCAAGGTGGCGAGGGTTTCTAAGCTAAGCTGGTCTGACAAAAGGGCGGTTGAAAGCCGCTGGCAGGTAGCAATCTTGGCACGGCTCAGCCCTACCTGTTTGAGGGTGATGTCTGGGGCAGCAGCGATCGCCGCAGGAGTAAGCTCCAGTTCTGTCTTCAATCGCTGAAAGATCGCCTGGGCTGCCCTAGACGACAGCTGCTGGCCCATAATAACCCGCACCAGCGAGGGAAAACCCGGCGCCCAGGTGCGAACGGTGAGAGGGCCAGCTTCGGCCTCAATGCGTTGAAAGGTGGGGGCGCGTTCATACACCACCACCACCGCCTGCCGCAGCTCGGGGCTAGGCGGCAGTAGCTCATTGTCCAAAGCTTTTGCGGCGTCGCTAAATGCCATTGGGAAATGTAATCCAAACACTACGATCAGCCTACTAATGGCTGAGCCACAGCACCACGGGCAGAGTGAATACACTGAGAAAGGTGGAAAGCACAATGGTTCTAGCTACGCGGACTTGGTCGCCCCCCAACTCCGTCACCCAAATCAGCGAATTCACCGCCACGGGCATGGCCGCCTGTAGCACCAGCACCTGCCGGTCTAACCCCTGCAAACCCAGCGCCGTACCAATGCCATAGGCCAGCAGGGGTGCCACCACTAGCCGCAGCACCGCACCGAT